>DATHAW010000243.1:0-5846 GCA_035296465.1 Spirosoma sp. | reverse complement strand
AAGGGTGACCAGCTCCACTCCGTTTCTGATACACCCGCCAGCATACTTACCTCGCTGAACACCGGCACATCTGCCCCGGTTGTATCAGCCCCCGACGGCCGTACCCCGGAGGGCCGTATCCCGGATGGCCGTACCCCGGATGGCCGTACCCCCAGGTTGAGTTGCAGCGTATTACGAGCGTACTGGTATTCGTAGCCGAGCCGGTCCCACTCCTGATAAACAAAGTAGTTGCTACCACCCATCAGGCTCTTCTTGCGCAGGTTGTCTTCAGGGAGCATGTCCATGGCCACAATATCAGCCAGCCCATCATTATTGATGTCGGCTACATCGTTGCCCATCGCCGAATGACTCGTGTGCTTGAAGGTTCCTTTTACGCGGTTTGTAAACGTCCCGTTTTTGTTATTGATGTAGAGCAAATCGCGGGTGGCAAAGTCGTTGGTGACGTAAATATCCTTCCAGCCATCCCGGTTAATATCGCAGATATTCATACCCAGGCCATATCCTTCGTGCAAAATGCCCGCCTGTTTCGATACGTCGGTGAAGTAGGCATGCCCGCGCTTGGCATCGAAGTCATTTCGGTAAAGCCGGTCGACGTTGGGGGAAGTGCCGTCGGCATTCTGTTTGTTCAGATTGGACGTTGTTTTCTCATCGGAAATCTGATCGACCAGCACGTACAGGTCCAAATCACCATCGTTGTCGTAGTCGAAAAAGGCGGAATGCGTTGTATAAGTTGTATCGGCAATGCCGTAGTCGGTGGCCATCTCACGGAAGCGGGGAGCCCCGTCAGCGTCGTTACCCTGATTGACATACAGTAAGTTTGCCCGCCGGGCAGCCAGTTTGTGGAGCGTGTTGGAAATGTATACATCTAATTTGCCATCGGCGTTTATGTCCACGACCGACACCCCCGAACACCAGCGTCCGCTTCCGCCCACGCCCGCCGACTGCGTAACATCGCGAAAGGTCATGTCGCCCTTGTTAACGTACAGCTTGTTAGACACCTGATTGCCGGCAAAAAATACGTCGGGTTTCTGGTCGCCATTGAAGTCACCCACGCCCACGCCCCCGCCGTTGTAGATATATTGGTAGTTGAGGATGTTGAGTGTATCGCTATCGACAATGGTATTAGCAAACGTAATGCCCGTGTCGGAGGAGTCGAGCCGCTCGAAAAGCGGTTTTTCTTTGCAACCAGTGAGTAACAGGATAAATCCGGCCGATAACAACCAAAAGCAAAACCTATAACTTAGTTTCATGAATAACTAACGTTGGCTACGGTGGTAGCATGATAAAGACAATCTTCAAATTTATCCATAAAAAATACCCCGCCGAAATACAGAGAGATTTTTAGGACCAAAAAGCCATACCATGAGCAAAGAACAAGGCTTTTACGGGTTCTATCGGGGGCTGACAATCTTTGGCGAACGCCCCCGGGATCGCAGCAGGGGACGTAATGTATCGCGTTCGATAAGCAGAACAACCGCTGTAAACAGTCCGAATAAGGCGAGATGAACCGGTACGGCCACCCAAAGATTGGCAATGGGAAATTGGAACGATGCCCAGATCAGTAAACTAGAGCCAACTACATACCCGGCCGCCGAACGCAGGTCATAGGGAACGGGGTAATATTTTTCGCCCAATACGTAACACAGGGCCATCATCACAAAACTGGATGTCAGAAACGCAACCGCACAGCCCATGTAGCCAAGGCGGGGAATCAGCAGGATGTTACCCACTACCGTAATAACGGCTCCCACTACGGTAATCAGGGTACCAAAGCTGGTTTTGTCGCTAAGCTTGAACCAGAATGCAAGGTTGTAGTAAACACCCAAAAACAGGTTGGCCAGCAGCAGCAGGGGCACAATGTCAAGACCACTGCGGTACCGTTTTGACACCAGCAGCCCAATAATGTCCAGGTTCAGGCTCACACCCACCCAAATGAATAGACAAACGATCAGAAACCATTTGGTAACCCGGGCCAGCAGTTCGGGGGCGTTTTTGTCTTCGGCCTGAGAGAAAAAGAACGGGTCGGCCGCGAACTTGAACGACTGAATAGCGAGCGCCATAAACACCGACAGCTTGTAGCAATTGCCATAGATTCCCAGCGCATCGGCCGACGTCAGGCCCGGATAAAAGCCTTCGGGCAGGTAATGGCGCAAAAACGTCCGGTCCGTCATGTTGTTGATAACCCCCGCCAGGCCCGTCAGCATAATGGGAAACGCGTAGGCCACCAATACGCCTACCTGGGTACGGTCGATTCGAAATCGATACCCGCGAAATGCATCCCGCAGCAGGATAAAATAAGCCGCATTGCCGAGCAGATTAGCCAGAAATATGTAGCCGGGACCAATGGCCGGGTTGTAGAACAGCCGAATAAAGGGTTGGAGGGCCGTGAGGTATTTACCAGCGTAGATGTCGCGACAAACAATAAGAAAGAAAACGTTTAGAGCAACAACAAGGACGATGCTAATGATTTTGGCCCTGACAAATTGCCGGGGCTTATTCTCTACCCGCAGCCGGGCAAACGGAATGGCCACAATGGCGTCGATGGCTACAATCAAGGCGGCCCAGATGATGAATGTTTGCTGACCCGGGTAGTTGAGCCATACCGAAAGCTGCGGAGTAAGCAGAATGATAGTCACCGTGAAAACGCCCGTAACGACCAGTACAAGGCTTAGGGTATCGTTGAACACGCTTTGCCGTTCAGCAGAATTCTGGCTTTTATTCCTGGCGGCAAAGCGAAAAAAAGCGGTTTCCAGCCCTAACGTGTAAATAGTCAATAGTACGGCTACGTAGCTGTATAGTTCGACATTGGAGGCCAGTTCGCCCGGTCGGGGAAAAACGTACGTTTGCAGTGGAACCAGCACAAAGTTGAGCATCCGCCCAAAAATTGTACTGATGCCGTAAAGGGCCGTGTCGCCCGCTAATTTTTTGAACGTGCTCATCGAAGCAGAAGACTCCGAACCAACAGTCCGGGCTGACAAAGTTAAGACCTTTGGTTATCTTTGGGCTTCCAATGAATAATGCCTGTTTCGGTATTCGTCGCGTTCGATTCGTTGTTTAGTTCTTATTCCTCATTAACCCTCGATGAAACAGATTTCCTCTGCGCTAATCTCCGTTTTCTATAAAGACGGTCTCGAACCCATTGTCCGGCTGCTGCACGAACAACAGGTTCAACTATATTCAACGGGTGGCACACAGGCGTTCATCGAACAACTCGGCATTCCGGTAACGGCCGTTGAAGACCTCACGGGCTATCCATCTATTTTTGGCGGACGAGTCAAAACGCTGCATCCAGCCGTCATGGGCGGAATTTTGTTTCGGCGCGATATGCCGGAAGACCTCGCCCAGGCCGATCGGCACGACATTCCACCAATAGACTTGGTCATAGTGGATTTGTATCCGTTCGAGGAAACAGTAGCATCGGGTGCAACAGACGAGGATGTAATTGAGAAAATTGATATTGGCGGAATTTCGCTGATCCGGGCGGCTGCTAAAAACCACAATGATGTGCTGATCGTGTCGTCGCGCAGCCAATATGCCGACGTGCTGGCGCTGCTGACCGAGAAGGACGGGGTTACTGACCTAACCGACCGCCGACACTACGCAGCCAAAGCCTTTGCCGTTACGTCGCACTACGATACGGCCATTCGCCAGTATTTTGAAAGTCAAACGGGCAGTACAGGGGCGGAAGCCGATTCGACCAGAGAAGCCGGTACGCTCACTAATTTTAAAACCCTGCCCGCCAATCACATGCGCTACGGCGAAAACCCGCACCAGCAGGCTACGTTCTATGGCGATCTGGAGGCCATGTTTGAGAAACTGCATGGCAAAGAATTATCCTATAATAACCTCGTTGACGTTGATGCCTGCGTGGGGCTTATTGATGAGTTTCCGTCAGGCGATGGCTCGCCGGCTGCGTTCGCCATTATCAAGCATACCAACGCCTGCGGCATTGCCACCGCCCCCACTGCCAAAGAAGCGTACCTGACTGCGCTGGCCTGCGACCCAGTGTCGGCGTTTGGCGGAGTGCTAATCAGCAACGTACCGGTAGACCGCGAAACGGCCGAAGAACTGAACAAGCTGTTCATGGAAATCCTGATTGCGCCCGATTACGCCCCCGACGCGCTGGAAATTTTACGCTCAAAAAAGAACCGGATATTGCTGAAGCGTAAACTGGTGGCTCTACCGTCGATCATGTTCAAAACCATTCTGAACGGCGTGCTGGAGCAGGACAAAGACAACCAGACTGAAACGGCCAGTCAGTTTAAAACCGTTACGCAAAAAGCCCCTACTGAAAGCGAATTGCGCGCGATGGAGTTCGCCCTGAAGGTGTGTAAGCATACCAAGTCTAATACCATTGTGCTGGCAAAGGAAGGGAGGTTACTGGCTAGTGGAGTCGGGCAGACATCCCGCGTAGATGCCTTGCGGCAAGCCATTGAAAAAGCCCGAGCCTTTGGGTTCGATCTAACCGGGGCTGTGATGGCGTCGGACGCGTTTTTCCCGTTCCCGGACTCAGTCGAGATAGCCGCTCAGGCGGGCATCACGGCGGTAGTACAGCCCGGTGGCTCGGTTCGTGATCAGGACTCAATCAACTACTGTGACCAAAACGGTCTGGCGATGGTCACGACGGGTGTTCGTCATTTCAAACACTAATTCGGGGTTTGTTTGGTTGCCTATACCCAAAACAAGGTAGTCGCATAAGAACAGAGCAGTCTATCAGTCCGGTAGTCTGCCCGCCTATTCACTTTTTCTTCTAAGAAATGAAAGTTGATTCGGAAGCTTTACGGAAAATTGCCCATCTGGCGCGGCTGGAGGTCAGTCCTGAGGAGGAAACAGACCTGCTCAACAGCTTGAACGGCGTTTTGACATGGATGGAGCAATTGTCCGAAGTTGATACAAGTGGCGTTGAGCCGCTGACGCACATTTCGGCAGAGACGAACCTGCTGCGCGAGGACGTAGTGGGTAATCACCTCCCCCGTGAACAGGCCCTTGCCAATGCTCCCCAACACGACGGCCAGTTTTTTGAAGTACCAAAGGTGTTGGAATAGCGAAAGCTAAAACGTAGTCGCTGGGCCAGTAAGACTGGACAGGGTTATGTCCGCCCGCTCAACAGTGCCCGAATTGGTTTTGCTACGAGTTCGGGGTAGAAAACCAAACCGAAATGGTCGCCTGGCACGTCTACGAAGGTTTCGTCGGGCGGGGCCACAATGCTGTCGGCGCGCGCGTGAACGCGCAGATCGGGCTGAACCGTCAACGCCGACACCCTGGCAAACAACGCTTGCAACTGCTGCCAGAGGTACAGGCGGGTCATCTGCGTCATTGAATCAACCAGGTGATTATACAGATCCTGCGATTCTGGAAATGGGTACAGCTTTTTTAAAATTCTGTTTAGGGTTCGGCTCTGTGTAATACCTGAGTTGACCATAAACTTGATCACCCTGAGGTTATGCGTTGGAAACTTAATTTTCGACTGGTCAGTCCACGAGGCCAGTTGAATAGCGGTGGCTCCACTAAGCTGCTTGATGTTGACAGCCGTCCATCCTCCTAACGAATGCCCAATCACTACGTCGCTGGACGTAATGGCGTAATGGTCTATTAAGTACTGCGCCAGTAGCCGAACATCAATTCGGCCAATCGGTTGCCAGCGAAGGAACTCATCGGCAAGGTTAATGGGAACGTAGTTTGCTGGAGGCAGCAGGGGCACTAGTTTATCGAAAATTGTTGGGTCTTCGATGTATCCGTGAATGAGGAATATGCGGTCGGGCATAGAAAGGATAAGAAAAGAAACAGAGCTGTTGATACAGCCATCAAATTTGTGTCATAACGAAACAGTTACTATGTTTATCCCG
>DATHAW010000242.1:0-6579 GCA_035296465.1 Spirosoma sp. | reverse complement strand
GCACACTGCCCGTCGGCCATAATGACAGCTCTAAGTCAATCATTACCAGAAGTTAACAGGAAATTAACTTATTAGAAATATTGTAATCTTAAAAATTTCGTCACAATTTGTGAACGAGAATGACACGTCATTCCGGACCTTTTCCTCACTCATCCTCACCACATGAAAACGTTCGTATTGCTATTAGTCAGAGCCCCTTCGGCAATATTGTCCCAACGGATTTCAGCCTAACTTAATCCTTGTGGCAAGTCTGCCCGAGTGACAGCCCAGCCGGCTGGAGGGCGAAAAAACATGACAGGCTGTGCGTTTTCAAGCCTGGCAGCACCCGGCGACCTGACCGACCGGCTAATTGTGGTCCTGATTCTGTATTATCTCGCTCAAATATTCATGAACAATCGGGTTAATATACTTATCGTTGAAGACGAAGCCATTCTGGCAATGGCACTCAGCGACCAGCTGGAAGAGGAGGGCTACTGCGTGGTAGGCGTGGCCAGCAATGGTCGGAAAGCACTCGATTTATTCCGCACCAACCCCGTAGACCTGATTCTGTGCGACATCACCATTAAAGGCGACTGGGATGGCATTGACACCATCGCACAACTATACTCTGTGCGTCAGGTACCTGTCATTTACCTGACCGCTCTGGCCGACCGGGCAACTATTCAGCGGGCTAAAGCAACCTGGCCGGCTGCCTACATTACCAAGCCATTCGACACCGGTCAGCTCCGGTTAGCCATCGAAATGGCCCTCAATAATTCTACTGGGCGGGGGCTCACGCCCGAATTGATTATGGACAACACGACCCATGAGCCCATGAGCCCATCTCCGGCGGAGAAGAATAGTCGGGATGCGGCCCGAACAGCGCCCGTGCTGAAAGTAGACGACGCCCTGTTTGTCAAACAAAATTACCAGTTTGTGAGGGTGCCGCTGGCGGAGATACTCTTTCTGGAAGCCGACAACATCCACACAGCCATTGTCACCCAGAAGCGAAAATACACGGTGCGGCTGTCGCTGAGCCATTTACTGGAGCGGCTGCAGTCTGACCGGATGGTGCGCACTCATCGGTCATATGTGGTTCACCTCGACCGCATCGACTCGTTCAGTGAACACGAAGTGATGATTGGAACGCATTCGATTCCGCTGGGCCGCAACTTCAAGGATGAGTTCATGCAGCGATTCCCGGTTTTCTGAGCAGCCCCGACCCATTTGAGGTTAGGGTGTTTTGACGGACGAATACCAACTATCCGAATTCACTTACAAAAACACGTTCGCTTCGGCTACGCATCGACCTCCACCGTTGTGCCGTCGCAGGAAAAAATCCGAAACGTACCACCCAGTTCCTGAGCGCGGGTCTGTATATTTTTCAGGCCGTAGTGCTGTTGTAGTACCGTTTCGGCCGCCGGGCCGTCTGTCCAGGTGAACCGGCGGCCATTGTCGTGAACGGTCAGGTTGATCCGGCCCTCAGGCTGGATAGCCAGCCGCACCGTTGCCCGGGTGGCCCCGGCATGTTTAAGAACGTTGTTCAGGGCTTCCTGCACAATCCGGAACAGGTTTAAAACCTGCGCGGAGGTAAGTCGCTGCGCCTGCGAACCCGTGGTGAGCAGTTCAACCTCTAGCCCGTTGGTTTCCTGTACGTAGCGGTTGATGTACTGGTTAAGGCGTTCGGCAAACTCTTCGACGGTGAAGTTTTCCTGGTGTATGGCCCAGATGGTTTCGCGAAGGAGTTTGATGGCTTCGCGGGTGTGTAATGCAATAGCCCGCAATTGTCCGGCCCACGGCTTTTTGTCAACGAGCGGCTGCTTTTCGGCCTGATCACTGATGTGTGTCAGGGTTGGTCACGACAAAAGCCAGGTGCGCCCCTACGCTGTCGTGCAGGTCGCGCGCGATACGTGTCTTCTCAATGAGAAGTCCGTTTTTCATTGCGAGCGTTTGCAGCTCGGCCTGGTAAATGCGCTGTTGCTGATGCGTTTGTTCGCCAATGAGCCACTCGGTCTGGTCGCGGTCTATCTCATACCGATACGCCAGCCCGAATGTCAGCACCAGCACCTCGAACAGGGCAGCCATAGCATAGTAGGTATAGTCGGCAACGGGCGTGTACGTAGGCCGTTACGTCCTGGCCCGCGAGTACCACAAAGGGAAACCAGAAATTATGGTGATGACGAGGTCGCTGCGCTACAAGCGTTCGCCAGCCAATCACGGACGACGCAGACAACACCCGGTTCTGCGCATCGACCACGAAAAGCTGCAGCTCGTCGAAGCACCAGAAGTCGATTTCGGCCAGCCAGTGCTCCGGCTGGCCGGTCTTGTTCTGCATTTTAAACCGCAGCCAGTGGGTCTTGCTGATGTCAGGTCACTGATAAGTCCAAAATTGGGCACCGGATTGGCAATAGGTCGAAAGGCTGACGCCATCGCCGGGCTGCTAACGTCGGCGAGGGTAGCTGTCCTGGTCGAATCCCGAATATAAGTCAGTTTTCCCTGCAGCGACAGCCTGGCCTGGCTACCATCCGACACCAGGGTAGGCTGAGCTACGCCAGTCATGGCCACCGAGAAACTCATCATCAATAGCAGAAACGCCACGAAAGGTCTCATCGGGAGATTGGAACACCCACCAATATAATGACCTAGCCCCTCCGATACAAAGAGAATCCGTTAGCCGGTTCAGGCGTCAAGTGGAATGACAGCACCAGCAGACCGAGAAAAGCAACTGATATGTGTCAACCGCTTCCCAATTACCTATAGCGTATAACCTCCGTTGTACTGCCGTTTCACAAATTGATTGGCGTAATCGTAATTAGTGATTTTCATGTTGTCGCCATCCCACAGGAGTTTTTTACGGCCGGTAAATTTGCCTCCTTCGCGGGCCAGGTAGGAACGGATGGCTAAATTACCCATCAGCACGGTCTCGGTCAGCGGACCAGACTGGTCGAATGACGAGGACGTATAGGCACCGTAGCCCTGCTTGCAGGCTTTGACCCACTGCTGCTGATGACCATCGATTTTGCCCTCGACAAGGGGTTTTCGGGGGGCTGGCAACGCTTTGCCTGCTGCTTTGCCAACGGGGAGAATTTTTGGGTCGCTGCCAAACAGCCCGCCCGTGAGCATGCCTTTTGTGCCGATAAACAGCATACCACCGTTATCGTCGCGAAAGACGTCGTTGTACTCGACACCATCGGGCAGTTGGGGGCGGATGCCGCCGTCGAACCACGAAAATTTGACCTCTTTCACCTTCCGATCATCTGACGGGAAGGTGAGGTGAATGGCCGACGAGGGAGGACACACGTCATCGTAAAAAGCTTCTTTGAAAAAGTCTGTATAAACCGACCCGACGCTGCACTCGACCGACGTGGGGTATTTAAGGTTCAGCGCCCGGAACGGTACGTCCATAAAGTGGCAGCCCATGTCGCCCAGCGCTCCCGTGCCAAAGTCCCAGTAGCCCCGCCAGCGGGTGGGCATGTAGGCTTCGTGGTAATCGCGGGCAGGGGCCGTACCGAGCCAGAGCGGCCAGTTCACCTCTGCCGGGACGGGCTGCGACTCGCCTTTGTCTTTGGGCGACCGGACGCCCTGCGGCCACGCCGGGCGATTGGTCCAGCAATAGACCGTATGCACAGAGCCGATCAGTTTATCCTGAATAGCCGTTTCAATAATACGCGTAGCATCGCCCGAACTACCCTGGTTGCCCATCTGCGTCACCACCTTATACTTACGGGCGGCTTCGGTCAGCATCCGGGCTTCAAAAATATCGTGGGTCAGGGGTTTCTCAACGTAGACGTGCTTTCCGAGTTGCATGGCTGCCATGGCAATGGGCGCGTGCATGTGGTCGGGCGTACTGACAATGACCGCGTCGAACGTCTTCCCCGCCTTGTCGAGCAGTTCGCGGTAGTCCTGAAAGTAGGGCGCATTGGCAAACTGAGCGCGGTATTTTGTGGCCTTCCGGTCATCGACATCGCAAAGAGCCACAAAATTGTCGGAGCCGTTGTTGTAAGCCTGTCTGATGTTAACATCGGCCTTGCCACCACAGCCTACAGCCGCGATGTTGAGCTTGTCGGACGGGGCCACAAACCCTTTGCCGAGTACATGGCGGGGTACAACGTAGAAAGCCGCAGCGGCCAGGGCACTGCGGCCGATAAATTTCCGGCGCGAGGAGTTAGGCATTTTTTAGAGCGAAAAGATGAAAGAGCGAATCACTACTGCAATGAGTTGCTAAGTTACTGATTCACGCTATCACTATTTTACTCTTTCACTCATTTTCTCTATCCCATCACCTGACCCATTTTCATGGCAATGCTCATGTCGCCTTTCACTTTGAGTTTGCCCGACATAAACGCCATCATGGGGTTAAGGTCACCACTGCCCATCCGGACGAGATCGTCTACGCTGACGTGCAGGTCACAGTCAGCGGGTTTGTCGTCGTTGGATACCACAACGGGCGACTGGGTGGCGTCGATGTAAACAACCCCCTGATCGGTTACTAGTTTGGCCGTGGCATTGATGCTGTCGGCGTGGGTAGCTTTTGTCCGAATCTGCTCGGTCAGTTGCTGAAGCGTCATAATACGTTGTTTTGTTATCAGGTAAGAAACTCTCCCGCCCGAATAAGGTTTTTCAATACGTAGTCCGACAATCAGATTCAGCGGCCTGTCCCGGCTTACCTTTATGGCCCGGAATGGCCCTCCGCTTCTTTACGCTCCCTATGGAACCAACACCCACCGAACGCCCTAATGATGAATTACCGATTCGCTCGCAATTTCTGACTTTGCTCTGCGTCCTGACTTTTATTGGCAGCGCTCTCAGTCTGTTCGATGCAATTATGACGCTGGGGCAAACCGACGCGGCATCGGCCACGCCACGCATCGAGCGAACGTACACCCCCGAACAAAGAAAACAACTCCCAAAAGAGTATTTTGAAGACCGGTCGGCGGGGGCCGAGAATGTACCAACTGATCCGGCCCAAATCCGGCTGCTGTCGATGGCGCAACTGCCCTATGCCCTGCTAACGTTCCTGGGTGCCCTGCTTATGTTCCGGCTGCGCCGGGTGGGTTTTTGGGTCTACGTAGCCGGGGTAGTTATTGGCTTGATCCTGCCCGTAGTGCTCGTGGGATTTGGAGCGCTCAATACGTCCTTCGGGGTGTTTTTCAGCATACTCTTTGCGGGCCTGTACTGGCTGAACCTGAGGGATATGCAGTAAAATTTAGTGTCCTGATAACACAGCGAGTTTACCGGCATCCGTAGCGCTCCATTTGGCAGCGCTCTATTTTTACAAAAAATAACTAAAAAATTAGTTGCAAAACTAAATCATTAGTTGTAGCTTTCGATTCAATTACTTACCCATCGCCCGAAACTCATGCCCGTCCGCGAACTCACCAAAGCTGAAGAAGAAATTATGCGGGTGCTCTGGCAGCTAAAAAAAGGCTTTGTCAAAGACATCCTCGCCGAGCTACCCGGAACAGAACGGGACGCTGAAACAGAACCCGACGCCCCCACTAAACCGGCTTATAATACGGTATCGACCATCATTCGCATCCTGGAGAAGAAAGGTCTGGTCGGCTACACGGCCTATGGAAAAACGCACGAATACTATCCGCTGATTACGGAGGAAGAATACCGGCGTTTCCAGACCGAGCAACTGATGAGCAACTACTTCGACAATTCGCTTAAAAAGCTGGTGTCTTTTTTTGTGAATGAGAAAAACATCAGCCTCTCGGAAGCCGACGAAATAATCAACCTGCTTAACAAAAAGAAAGACCAATGAATGCCCTCCCCTACTTCCTCAACGTCAGTCTGTACTTGCTACTGTTCTATGGCTGTTACTGGCTGCTGCTACGCCAAAATACGTTCTTTGGGTTGAACCGCGTATATCTGCTGGTATCGGTCGGACTGTCGTTTGTTCTGCCCCTGATTGAACTTCCGGGTAAGGCAACAAACATACTGAAGGGCGGCACACTTACCCTGCCAACCTTCGTAATAAGCGGGAACCCAACCGTTCAGACAGATGGCCTTACAGTCAATGAGTGGGCCTGGCTGATTTATGGTCTTGGGATCGCAGCAATGCTTGGGCGGCTGATCCTGCACGCCTGGGCGGTACGTCGGCTTATCGAACGCGGTAAGGCTTTCCCGCGCCGGGACTATACGCTCGTCCATCTCCCCGACGACAGTGTACCGTCGTTTTCGTTCGGGCAGTATCTGGTGCTGAACCAGACCGACGCCCGCAGTGAACCAGATGCACTGGTACGTCATGAGGAAGCCCACATCTGCCAGCACCATACCGTCGACATACTGTTTATTGAGATCGCGCGGGCCGCGTTCTGGTTCAACCCACTGCTGTGGTTGTATAAACGCAGTTTGCAGGAAGTCCACGAGTTTCTGGCCGACCAGGCCGTTACCCGTACGGCCTCACACCCCGACTACGCCCGGCAGTTAGTTGCCCACGCGCTCAACGTACCGGTGGCTATGCTCACAACGCCTTTTGTTTCCGTGTCAACCCTAAAACAACGTATCGTTATGCTTCAGAAACCCGCATCCAATCGGCGGGCCCTGCTTGGCTATGCCCTCGTGCTACCCCTCGCTGGCCTGCTCACACTCTGC
>DATHAW010000241.1:0-1691 GCA_035296465.1 Spirosoma sp. | reverse complement strand
GGGAAGCGACTGATTCAAACCGACCCACAAGGAAACTACCGACTTCCTGACTTACGAAGTCCGGCAACGCTGATGTTTAGCCGGTTGGGTTTTGAATCAGTTATGCGAAAAATAACCAGTGCTACGGTGCTGTCCATTACGCTTCGGCAAACGCAGGACACATTGCCCGCAATGGGTGCAACGTCTGATTATAAAGCCGTCAAGCTAAACCCGAAAATACCCAACCTGACTCTTCTTCCCAACTCGCAGACTATCAATGGGCAAGTATACAGCGTAGTAGAACAGCAACCCCAGTTTCCGGGTGGTATTCCATCATTAATGCAATATGTAGCAAACAACCTTCGCTATCCAGCCCGAGCACAAAGAGCAAGTGTGTCAGGTAAGGTGCTTGTGCAGTTTGTAGTGACGAAGACGGGTTCCATCCAAGACGCAGGCATTATAAAAAGCATTGGCTTCGGGTGCGATGAGGAAGCCATTCGGATAGTGAGCCAGATGCCAAAATGGAAGCCGGGAAAGCAAAATGGTAAGCCAGTAGCAGTCATGTATAATCTACCGATTCAGTTCTCACTCAGTAAACCACAAGATAACGTAGACCATAAAGCCGCTTATTTAATGCATATGGATTCGATTTACAGAATGACCTTAACAATTCGGCTTCGCGGTGCTGGTCCGACAGGTCAATTAGGTAAAGAGACACTTTACATCATGAATGGCAAAGAAACTGATGCCAAAAACCTGAAAACGTTGCAGCCTTATGCTATTAAGAAAATGGACGTTTTAAAAGAATCAGCTGCAAAAGCCGTCTATGGAGAGAAAGGAAAGAACGGTGTCGTCATTATAACTACGTATAGGCAATGAATGCCCTCCCCTACTTGCTCAATGCTAGTCTGTACCTGCTGCTGTTCTACGGCTGTTACTGGCTGCTCCTGCGCCGAAATACATTTTTCAAGTTGAATCGGGCCTATCTGCTGGCATCGGTTGGGCTGTCGTTTGTTCTGCCCCTGATCGAACTGCCGGGTGAGGCAACAAACGTCTTGAAGGGCGGCACACTTACCCTGCCAACCTTCGTGATAAATGGGAACCCAACCGTTCGGACAGACGGCCTTACAGCCAATGAGTGGGCCTGGCTGATTTATGGTCTTGGAGTCACCGTCATGCTTGTGCGACTGGTCCTGAATGGCTGGGCGGTACGTCGGCTTATCGAACGCGGTAAGGCTTTCCCGCGCCGGGCCTATACGCTCGTCCATCTCCCCGACGATAGCGTACCGTCATTTTCTTTTGGGGAATATCTGGTCCTGAACCAAACCGACGCCCGCAGTGAACCAGATGCACTGATACGTCATGAGGAAGCCCACATCTGCCAGCACCATACCGTCGACATTCTGTTTATTGAGATTACTCGGGCCGCGTTCTGGTTCAACCCAGTACTGTGGTTGTATAAACGCAGTTTGCAGGAAGTTCATGAGTTTCTGGCCGATCAGGCCGTAACTCGTACGGCCTCCCGCCCCGACTACGCCCGGCAGTTAGTTGCCTACGCGCTCAACGTACCAGTGGCTATGCTCACAACGCCTTTTGTTTCCGTGTCAACCCTAAAACAACGTATCGTTATGCTTCAGAAACCCGCATCCAATCGGCGGGCCCTGCTTGGCTATGCCCTCGTGCTACCCCTCGCTGGCCTGCTCACACTCTGC
>DATHAW010000240.1:0-6685 GCA_035296465.1 Spirosoma sp. | reverse complement strand
TACAGTATCAAGAAACCTACCTAAAAAGCTGATCATAATGGGTTGATGACTAATCCGCAGAGATGTCAGACCAGCGTCTTCTAACCCTTTTGTGTTCTGGTTGTGGATTAATAGCTTCATATAACGCTACTTATTAAATGGTCTATGAGCGTTTTGCCAATTTTATTAATTCACCAATTATCAATAAAATTACTCTAAGTAATTAATAGATTTGGCCTTTATCAATTTTAGATAAACCATCACCAATTATGAAGGCTTTTCGGGTACTACCACTAATGATCGCTTTAGTGAGCTTATTCAACGCTTGTAAAAAAGGGGAAGATGTACAACCGCCGGTTCAGTTAATTATTAATGGTGATATAGAGCAGACTCCTTCACTAACCCGAAGTAGAGGTGACTGGCTATTCGGCTACTACTATAACTTAACCAGTAATCCTAATGGGTATAAGGCAGCCCACACCACAGAAGCTGCTGCGTCAGGTACTCATTCTCTTAAAATTGTTTGTGATGGGGTTAAGAATGACACTACGTTTTGCTTTTTTGAGCAAGACATAGTGCCAACTACTATAGCTGTAGGTTCAAAACTGACATTAAAAGCCAAAATTAAAACAAGGGATTTAAAAGGCCAGGGTGTGGCGTTAGCTATGATTGGCTACAAGCAGATTGGGAATAAAAATACAATTGTCTTTTTCCCAACGACGGAGAAAACGCCCATTACAGGCACCACTGAGTTCAAGGAGTACACCGTCACTGTAGATTCTTATCCTGGAAATATTGATATAATAGCCGTCCATTTATTTTACCTTCCCAAAACAACAGGAATAGTTTACGTAGATGATTTTTCTTTAGCTGCAAATTGACACCATGTTAAATAAAACCAAGAAAGGCCACTAGTGAGAGATCAAAGTTTGCTGTTAATTCTTCTTGGTTTCTGCACATGACACAATCAGAATTATACGACACTCCTTGAAAAACAGCCAGTGGTGACATCGTATGTCATCACTAGCTGTTTTGTACTTTAACTCTTTTAGCGGATGGTTATTCAACAAATGTTAAATGTTGAATAACCATCACATTCGTGAACAAATTAAAACCGTACGCGTATGCCCGCCAGGAAGTTTCGGCCGGCTTGTGGGTAATAGCCATTGTCGGCCGTAACCTTGCCCTCAGCAATATAGGCGTAGGTGTACCCATTCGACTCATACAATTCACTCAATACGTTATTGAGCAGGAGTGTAAATGCAATTTCCTGAGCAAATTTTGGCTTTAGGGTATATATGACACGAATATCATTCGTAAAGTATGAGTCTAACTTTCGGCTTTCATTCGACGTGTTGTCCAAATACTGCTTGCCAACATATTTCGACAGCAGCCCCAATTCGAGACCTCGGGCGGGCGAAAACAATAATTGCGACCCCGAAATTACGTTGGGAGAAAATGAAATATCAGTCTGGCGATACTGCCGGCTTTCCTGATTGCCGTTATCGAAATTATCCAGATACTCCGTAAAGTTTTTGATCTTATTCCGGCTGAAGGTCGCGTTGACGTTCCAGCGAAGGGATTTAGCAAGCCGCACACCCGCTTCTAATTCGACGCCAGCACGATAACTAACCGGAATATTCACCCGGTTGGCCGCTCCTACGTCGTTTAACTGCCCCGATAGCACCAACTGATTCCGGTAGTTCATGTAGTAGGCGTTCATCGTAAACGCCAACCCGGTCGACTGCAGTTTGTAACCAGCCTCGTAGTCGATTAGCTGCTCGGCCTTAGGTCGGCTTGCAAGCGTCGATTGGGTGTAATCGTTACGGTTTGGTTCCCGGTGTCCTACGCCTACTGAAGTATAGACCGTACTACGGTCATTGATTACGTAGGTCAGCCCCGCTTTTGGGTTAAAAAACGTCAGGTTGGCTGACTGCTGAACGTTTTTGAGTTGACTGTTAAACCCCAGAAAGGAGTAGCCAACTGTTCGAACCTGCATGTCAGCAAAGCCGTTGAGTTTAGAATTGAACTGGTAAAACGCTTTGGCGTACAGATTGAAGTCGGTTTTAAGCGCGTCATCGTCGTAGTACCGGTCACGAATAGTTGTATTTCCCGCCACCCGCGCCCAGATTATTTCGCCGTAGTGGTTGCCTCGGTACTGGTTCCAGCCACCGCCAATGTTAGCCGTCAGCTTACTAAAACTATTGTAGTCGAGCGAGAAAACCGTGCCAAAATAGTCGTTATCCAGCCAACGGCGCCGAATTATATCGGTTCGGTGGATGACCGAATCACCAATGACAACAGTTGGCAGACCATAATTACTAAAGTTATCGTCCGGTCGGAATTGCTCATAATAGCCTTTGCCCTTCGTGTAAAAGAAAGAGGTATTTAGCCGCCAGTTTCGACTCAGTTCGTGCGATGCAATCAGTTGATAATTATCCTGCTGATAATTGTCCGTTTCATTTTCGTACGTATACGGGTTGAATGTTCGGTTGGTTTTTAAGAGGTTTTCAGGCACCCCGCCCCAAGACTGGTAGGTCTGCTCCTGCCCGGAGAATACATTAAGCCGGATAAAACTTCGGTCGGTGTAGTAACCACCCGATACGTAAAACGATTTCAGGTCCGAAAATGCCCGGTCGACGTAACCGTCCGAGTAAATCTTAGAGAGCCGCGCATCCAGGACAAAGTGGTTGTTTAGCAAGCCTGTTCCGGCCAATACGTTTACTTTGCGCGTTCCGAATGAGCCAGCCGACAGGTTTGCTTCGGCATACGGCTTGGTTTCCAGCTTATTCGTCTGAATGTTTACCGATGCTCCAAACGCCCCAGCCCCGTTTGTTGACGTACCAACGCCCCGCTGAATCTGGATGCTGCTCACCGACGAAGCAAAGTCGGGCATATTAACAAAAAACGTTCCCTGCGATTCGGCATCGTTATACGGAATACCGTTGAGTGTTACGTTCACGCGGGTAGCGTCGGACCCACGAATCCGGATACCCGTATAGCCCACCCCGGCACCCGCGTCGGAGGTTGTAACGATAGAGGGGGTGAAGTTGAGCAGTTGCGGAATATCCTGCCCCAGGTTGAGCTTATCCAAGTCCCGGCGCGATACGTCCGTGTAAGCAATTGCTGATTTTTGATTAGCCCGCGTAGCACTGACAACCACCTCATCAACCGCAATAGCGGCTTTTTTAAGTGATATGGGCAACGTAACGTTTTGGGTCAGGTCCAGCGTCTGGGTTTGGGGTTCGTATCCCAGCAATGAAACGCGAACCGATACAAAACCGGGCTTCAGGTTGGTAAGCCGAAAACCTCCATCGGCATTGGTAAAGGTACCCATGTAAGTGCCTTCGATGGTGACGGCTGCACCAGGCAGGGTACTACCTGTCGGCTCATTGCCGGGTGGAGACTGGGCATCTGCATCACGGACGGTTCCCGAGATAGAGAGTTGCGCCTGTAGGGGCGTTATGGATAGCCATAGCAGCGCAATGAGCCAGGCGAAACAGTAGGTCGTCGTTCTTTTCATGAAAAAAGCGTGACGATAGGCAAGGGGCCAATCCTACCTTTGGGTAAACGATACGTAGTTAAATAATGATTCCAGTTCCCTTCCTGGCATTACCCGGGCAGGTTCAATGGGTATAATCTCAGCCCGTTGTATTAGGGCACCCCTTCAAAGATTAGCGAGACAAATGTACACTTTTTCGTATAACAACCGGAAATATCACTCGTTTACATTGGTGAACCAGTGCAGGAAGATATGAGCGAGTTTGATTTAGTCGTTTTAGAAGATAATAAGGCCAATGAGCGCCTGAAAGTAGGCGACGTTGGCACAATTCTTACGGTATACAGTGAGGGGAAGGCCTTTGAAGTTGAATTTGTTACGCTGACAGGCGAGTTGGTCGCCGTAGAGACGCTATTACCCCATCAGATCAGAACCGTGCGGGCGTCGGAAGTAATGGCTGTTCGGGACACAACAACAAAAGCAGCAACCAATTCGTAAAGTTTTGAGCGTTATGCTTTTCCACCCGGCCAAATAGTTCTAATTTTGCAATCCAAATTGCAAAACCATGAGCAAAAAGAACACCGGCCTTGATTTTTTGGAAGACCCGGACGCATTAGAGAATAAGTTAGAGGATGTTGGCGACTTTTTTCAACAGAATCGTAACATCATTTTGGGCATAGTGGGTGGCCTTGTGCTGCTGATTGCGGGTTTCTTTGGCTACCGGGCCTACGTAAGCAGTCAGGACGAAACGGCGCAGGTCGAACTGTTTCCTTCGGTTTATAAACTTGAAGCCGATTCGCTAAAACAAGCGCTCAATGGCGATGGCAGAACCCCTGGTTTGCTGGCCATTGCCGATAACTACGGCTCAACGCCGGCCGGCAAATTAGCCGGATTCTATGCTGGTTTAAGTTTGCTTAAGCAGGGAAAGTATGACGAGGCTATTGACCATCTGAAAGCCTTCAGTTCGTCGGATTTGCTGGTGCAGGCCCGTGCCTACGCGCTTATCGGGGATGCCTATACGGAAAAGAAAAGTTATGAGGAAGCAGCTGAATATTATAGGAAAGCGGCTGAATACAAGCCCAACAAGTTCTTCACACCGGGCTACCTCCTGAAATTAGCCGTTGCTTATGAGCAGGCGAAGCAAAACGATAAGGCAATCACTACGTATAACGACATTATTGAAAAGTACGCTCAGTCGGCTGAGGCCGTCAGTGCCAGAAAATATAAAGCGATGCTCGAAGCAGCAGGTGGCGAGTCGTAAGCGTATCTGAATTAATCAATACGGCAAGGGACAAATCCATTTCGGCTTTGTCCCTTTTTGGTAATAAGGTTTTTCTCGCCGGACTAATTGGGCGTATAAATCCGAACCTGAAACCCACTGGCTATTATTTTTTCCACCCCGACGTAATGGTCCGGGCTACTAACAAGATGGCTTCAGCTACTAAAAACCTCAGTGTCTTCTCAACGAACGAGTTGCCGGACATCAGCCACCAACGCTTCGCTATTCTGGTTTCAGAGTGGAACAGCGACGTTACCGAAGCCTTATTTGCAGGCGCTTATCAAACGCTAATTCAGCATGGGGCTAAGGAAGAAAATCTTGTTCGGGGTAATGTTCCGGGCAGTTATGAACTAACCCTGGGCGCGCTTTGGTTTGCCCAGCGCGATGATGTCGACGCCGTTATTGCACTGGGATGCGTGATTCAGGGCGAAACCAAACACAACGATTACATCAATCACGCCGTGGCTCAGGGACTGACCAACGTTAGTTTGAAAACCGGCAAGCCCGTTATTTTTGGCGTTCTGACGCCAAACGATCAACAGCAGGCTTTAGACCGGGCGGGGGGCAAACACGGTAATAAAGGCGATGAAGCTGCCATTACGGCCATCAAGATGCTGGGCTTACAAAAACAGGTTTATTCATTTCAGTTTAAATAAAGAGTGAAAAAATAAAAGAGCGGTTCGCAACCTATACTTTCGCTCTTTCGCTCTTTCGCTCTTTCTTTCACTCTTATGCACGTTTGGAAATTTGGCGGCACATCGGTTGGAAAGCCCGATCGTATGCAGTCCATCCGCACCCTTATCACCAGCGACGACACCCGTAAAATTGTCGTTCTATCAGCCTTATCTGGCACAACCAATGGTTTGCTGGCTATTAGTGAATCGCTAAAAGCAAACGATGATGCCGATGCCAACGCCAAAATCGACGCCCTCAGGGTGCATTACGACTCGTTCACTGGTGAGCTTTATTCTACCGGTGCGGGAAAAGCAGTAGGGCAGCAGGTTGTCGATAAAGAGTTTTCATTTATACGGTCACTGGCAGGCATTAAGCCATTTACGCTCAAGCAGGAGAAGGAATTGGTGGCAGAAGGTGAATTGTTGAGCACCCAGCTGTTCCAGGCGTATCTAACCGAAGAAGGAGTAGCCTCTACGCTGCTGCCCGCGCTGGAATTCATGCGGATCGACGCCGACAACGAGCCGGAAATTCACTACACGGAAAAACGGCTGTCAGACTTATTGCCCCAGCACGTAGATAAGCAGATCATTGTAACACAGGGCTTTATTTGCCGCAATCCCCGTGGCGAGGTAGACAACCTGAAACGGGGCGGCTCCGACTATACGGCGTCGCTGATCGGCGGGGCTATCCGGGCTGAAGAAATCCAGATCTGGACCGACATCGACGGAATGCACAATAATGACCCACGCATTGTAAAGAATACCTTTCCAGTACGTGAACTGACTTTTGACGAAGCGGCTGAGCTAGCGTACTTCGGTGCTAAAATTCTGCATCCGTCTACCATCACACCTGCCCGGATGTTTGGTGTTCCCGTACGGCTGAAGAATACCATGGACCCGACCGCACCCGGCACGCTCATTGCCGAACGTACTGGTACGCCTACCGCCAATGACCAGGTTTTTAAAGCCGTTGCGGCTAAAGACGGCATCACGGCGCTATACATTCATTCCAGTCGGATGCTGAACGCTTATGGGTTTCTACGGCGTATTTTCGAGATTTTTGAGAAGTATAAAACGCCGGTCGACATGCTAGCTACGTCAGAGGTGTCGGTATCGGTGACCATTGATAACACCGAGCGCATCGAAGAAATTACCGCCGAGCTCAGTACGTTCTGCGACCTTGAAGAACCAGATTATGACCAGACCATTATTTGCATAGTGGGCAACTTCAGTGCCGATAATGAAGGCGTGGCC
>DATHAW010000239.1:0-8449 GCA_035296465.1 Spirosoma sp. | reverse complement strand
GCTAATAAGTCAGTCGTGTTAGTTACATAATACTCCAAAGACCCCGAAACACGCCCGTTCAGGAAACTGAAGTCCAAACCGGCGTTGGCAGTAGCGGATGTTTCCCACCTTAAATCCGGGTTCCCTATCGTACTAGGGCGGTAGCCAAAGGCAGCCGTGTTATCCCAGGCGTAGGAAGTGCGGCCGAGCAATGCCTGGGTCTGATATGGGTCAACAGCCTGGTTGCCGGTAGCACCGTAGCTAAGCCGCAGCTTCATCATGTCCATCCATCGGACGTTCTGCAGAAAGGGTTCGCTGGAAAGATTCCAGCCCAGCGCCACCGACGGGAAATAGCCGAACTTGGTATTAGCGCCGAAACGTGACGATCCATCGGCCCGTATGGTTGCCGTCAGCAGGTACTTTTCCTTGAAGTCATAGTTAACCCGCGCCATATACGACAGCAGCGCCCATTCGGTCAGTCCAGTGCCAACTCCGTTTACCAGACTGGCGCTGCCCAAACTGTAAAACTGCTGCGATTCAGCCGGAATACCCGAAACGTTGATGTTCGACCGTTCGTTATCATCTTTCTGGTACGACTGCAGCAGGGTAACGTTCAGGTTATGAATCTGGTTGAGTTGCTTAGTGTAAGTAAGAATATTCTCGATCGTGTAGTTAAGACTAAATTCATTGTCCACAATACCCTGCGGGGGGGCTCCCCGACGTGCGTTGGTCTGGCTCCCAAAGAAGCGTCCATAACGCCGGATGGAAATGTCCGGTCCGAAGTTGAGCCGGTACTTTAATCCGTCGATGATGTTCCATTCGCCGTACAAACTGTTAAAAATGCGGTAGCGTTTTGTTTCATCAATTTGGGCACCTGGAATTATTTCCGCGATTGGGTTTGTACGCAGGCCGTCCAGCGTTGGCAGAAAGATAAGATTACCCTGGTCATCGTAAGGCTTGCCGAGTGGATTTTCGGCAAAAGCACCTCCCAACGGGTTGAAGTTTTCGCCGTTTCTCAGGCTGTAAACCCCCAGCGTTGAGGTGCCCACCCGAATGCGGTCGTTAATCTTGTGATCAATGTTTACCCGGAGCGTGTAGCGGGTGAAGTCCTGATTTTTCACCACGCCCACATCCTTGAAGAAGTTACCCGCTATGTTGAACTGGGTATTCTCCGAGCCACCCGACACGCCGACCTGATGGCTTTGAATGATGCCCTGGCGGGTCAGGTAAGACTGGTAATCTGTACTTCTGCCAAGCTGAATCGACTCCAGTTCAACCGGTTCAAAGATTTTGGCATCTGCTTCTGGAGTAGCCGGTCCGGCGGGGTAGTTGCCGCCCGTGCGCCGTGATTCGCGCTTGTATTCGGCAAACTCAGCACCATTGAACACGTCGATGCGGCCTAACGACTGGTTCACACCAGCATATGTGTCCAGAGTTACCGTCGTACGGCCGGGCTTCCCGCGCTTGGTGGTAATGAGTACAACGCCATTGGCACCCCTCGATCCATAAATTGCCGTTGACGAAGCATCCTTCAGGACTTCCATGGAGGAAATGTCGTTGGGGTTGATGTCGTCAATACCCCCTGCCAGTGGAATACCATCAACAACAAATAAGGGGTCATTGCTGGCGTTGAACGAGCGACGCCCCCGAATCCGAATCTGTGGACCTGAGCCGGGTCGGCTGCCTCCCTGGGTAACATCCACACCGGCTGCCCGTCCTTGTAATGCCTGACGAGCGTTGGTGATGGGCAGTTCAGCAATTTCTTTGGCGCTAACCGACGAAATGGCACCGGTTGTCTGACTTTTCTTCTGCGTACCGTATCCAACCACGACCACCTCATTCAGCGACCGGCTATCGGTGTTCAGGGTCAGGTTGATGGCTGACTGGTTGCCTACTGTTATTTCCTGCGTAATGAAGCCGACGGCTGAAAAGACCAGTACGGCCTGCCCACTGGGTACTGTCAGGCGGTACTCGCCGTTGGCGTCTGTAGTTGTGCCGCGTGTGGTGCCTTTCACAGCTACGTTAACGCCGGGCAGCGCACTGTTGTCATCGCCCGAAAGAATGCGGCCGCTAACCGTGCGCTCCTGAGCGGGGTTTTCAGGAGCGGGCCAGAATGTGGGTGGAGCGCTCATGGCGGGTTGCGCCAGCATCGTAAAGGCGGTTAGGCCGAGCAAAGGGAGCCACGGCCTGAGCAATGAAGGCCGATTGGGCCGTTGGGTACTAGTCTTATTCATTATTGGTATTGGTTTAAGTACATAAGAAATTAAGGTGAAGATTGTATTAATCCAGCCGAAACCTCGACGGATTCGCCGGACTGGAGCCGAATGGGCTTTTGTTTACTGGACTTTTGCTGATTCAGAACTAAGTTTATGGCACCCGACGTAAGGGCCACGTGCGTGCATTCGGAATGCTGGCGTACCTGGAAAGTGGTACCAACGGCTTCGACCGTCAGCTCGGGCATGTGTACGCGAAACACCCGCGCCGAAGACGTATCGGCGCGGTGAACAACCGAGAAATCGGCTTCGCCCTGGAGCCACACAGCCCTCGGCGACTCCTCAGACCACCGGCGGGCAAAGCGCACGGAACTATTCGCGTATAACGTAACAGTCGAGTTATCGGGTAGCTGGATGGTACGGGTCTGGCCCGCGATCGTTCGGATCGTCCGAATCGACTGCTCCGGACCGTACTGCATCCACAAGGCCCAGCCAACGAGCAAAATCAGCCCAAGCGTAGCCGCTACGGTTCGCAGAAAATACCACCAGCCGACCACCGTCCGCACATCGGGCTGCAGTGGCCGCACATCTTCCATGGTTCGAAGCGATTCGCGAATGCGTCCCCATACCGACGATACTTCATCGCCGGACAGCGACCGACTCACGGGCAACGATGCGGTACGTATCAGTTCGCGGGCAGTTTCAACGGTATCGGCACAATGGGGGTTGTTACTAAGCCAGGCTTCCCAGTACGCTGCTACCTCCTCGTCGTTGGGGTGTTGTACCCAGCGAACAAAGAGATCGTCGAGAGTAAACTCTTCGGCGGTGTAGGTATAGTACGGTTTCTGGGCCAAGGCTTCGTATTACGGCTATGACCCGACAAAGAGTTCGGACGAGGTAATTCTACTTATGTTCCTTAGGGTTAATTGAAGGGGTGGAGTAGAGTAATGGCTGTTAAATATCACTGTAAAGGGTTAGCAGTAAGATTTATATACAGGCAGTTGTATCTATAACAACTGCCTGCACACCTTAATCACCAACCCGTTAGTCACTATTGTTTTTGCGGGCAATTTTCGCCTTCTCTGTATTGGCCACCACCTGTTTGCCCGCCCGTGAACCAGCCTGTTTTTTGGTGTTGGTCGCCTTTTTTTCGGCAGGTGACAGTTCGTTCCAGGCTTCTTTGGGCAGGTAACGCGTTGTGCCCCCTTCTCGCTCGGCGGGTTTGCCATCGGCGGTCTGCCACTGCTCTTCGGTCCACTGCTCGAGGTGCTGCTGCGATTCGGTCCGCTCCTCCCGGAGGTAGCCGCCCCCGGCTTTCTCGTATTCGTGCGTTAGCAACTGAGCCTTGCGGGCACTCCATTGACCGGGTTTGCCTCCCTTGTCGCCGGCTTTAATTTCCTCTTTTAGTTTTTCGCGAAGGTCAGGTTTATCATAATTGTTGCTGGTACTGGTTTTGTTCTGCCTGGTTGTCTTCGGCTTGACTTCTGATTTCGTTGCCATAACGTTACCTGAGTTGGGTGATAAAAAACAACGGGTTGTGCCGCAAAAAGTTACCCAAAACGTAGCTGATGACCGATACAATTAACCTTAGGGTAACTTCCTGGTTATAGTCTTATTAACCGTACAACACTATGAGCCGTTTTTGGCACTTACTGGTACTCTGTTCCACTTGGGGAGGTAGCAACTGGTCGGATGCAGTGGCTCAAACCAATGAGTCAGCCCAAAAACGTACACCCATGTTGGCCTCACCCAATGGGTTACCTGATTCGGTAAAAACAAAGGTCGCTCAGCCCAAATCGCTCACATTTACGGCCTCTACAGACCAGCGTTTTTTCTTTTTCAACGATACGCGTAATGACAATGGTCACCGGGTGCCGGTTAGTGTCTATGGAATACGGGCGGGGTTTTTGTTTCCTTCCAGGCACGTCAGCAGCACCGAAGTCGGGGGGATACGGGCTGCTTTTAAAGCGGGGCTTGGTTTTTATTTCGTTAATCAGTCCATTAACAAGCCGGGATTACTACCGGCGACGTCGGAAGCCGTGACGCGTCACCTGCGGATTGCGACGGCTTTTTTTGAGCCTTACTTATTTCGCAAAAAATCAATCGAACTCAGTTTGCCCATCGAGTTGGGATACGGCCACTCCCGCTACGAACGCAAGAATGATCAGGAGCCTGAGATTGAGGTGGCACGTGGCGTTTTTCTGCCTGCCGGAGTGGGCGTATTGGCTTCGTATCAGTTCCCAAATTTGCGTTGGTTCCGGCCGTTTCACTGGTTTGGCTTTAACGTACTGACCGGTTACCGGTTCATTCTAAAAAAAGACGTACCAAACAGCCAGATTAACTATAGTGGTTTATACCTGTCGGTAGGCCCTTCGTTTTTCCTCGAAAACTTTACCGCTGACATCAAATACTGGCGTAGAAACCGAAAAAAGAAATAAATTATCCTGTTAGCTACTTGCCTGTCGCGCCCAACGGTCAATAGTTTTATTCAAAGCTTTATCGC
This sequence comes from Spirosoma sp., assembly GCA_035296465.1. Taxonomy (GTDB): domain Bacteria; phylum Bacteroidota; class Bacteroidia; order Cytophagales; family Spirosomataceae; genus Spirosoma. Next base: position 3,754 of record DATHAW010000239.1, on the reverse strand, counting down.
ATCAAACTGGTAGTGCGGTGCTAAACTGAAATTAGTGGGTGGGTTAACTCATGGCAGAACCTTTCCTGGTTATGCTTTCAGCACACCCTCGATACGCTGAATCAGCGCGTTCGCAAACTATGTAGGTTGACGGAACCCTGGACGAGAGAAACTAACCTCTTGACGCCGACCAGGAGAATAAAACGCAACGTAATCGACACTGGATATAGCCCCCGGTATGAGCCCTGGATTGGGCGTGATGAGGTGATTGTGTGGGTGGAGTAAAACGCTGAAAAACGCACTTTCCAGCTCGTATTGGTGTTTTATTGATAAGCAACCTGGCAACGTTATGTACTGTGTGAAGTGTGGTAATATAATTCCTGAAGCGCGGTTGAAAGCGCTCCCAACGGCTAAAACGTGCGTTCAATGTTCATCGGCCCAGCGCGTAGCGGGCTTCCCGCTGATTACTGGTAAAACTGAGTATTCGGCCCTGCAACTGGTGTCGCAACAGGATGCGGCCCGTTTGCAGAAGATGCAGGCACGCCGGGGCACGGGGGCGTCGATGTCGATGACCCGCGAGAAACGAAACTAATGAACTATTTTACGCACTAAATTGCGCCGCTTGTGACAAAAGCGGCCTTTTTTATGTTTTTGTCAGCCAGTCAATGAATCGGCTTTCGGGGCTATTGCCGTACTTTGATAATCGGTCGGTTTCGTGGGCATTTTGTCTGCCTCTGGGCCACCGGCCACATTTTTCGCTAACGTTTATGCGCCATATCGTCATTCTGGGCAACGGCATTGCCGGCATCACGGCCGCCCGTGAGCTTCGCAAGCTGGGCAATGACCTGATCACCGTTATCTCAGGCGAGACAGACCATTTTTATTCCCGCACGGCCCTGATGTACGTCTATATGGGTCAACTGGAATTTCATCATACCAAACCGTATGAAGACTGGTTCTGGGCCAAAAACCGCATTGCTTTGGTGAAGGCGGAGGTGACGTCGGTGGACTTTGGCAACAAACTGCTTCAGTATACCGATGGACAGACGCTCACGTACGATGTCCTGATTCTGGCCGTTGGTTCCGTTCCCAACTTCTTCGACTGGCCGGGTCAGGCGTTGCTGGGGGTGCAGGGACTCTATGGCAAACCCGACCTCGACCGGATGGAGACCGATACCAAAGGTATCCATCAGGCGGTGGTAGTAGGGGGCGGGCTAATTGGAATTGAATTGTGCGAAATGCTGCTGTCGCGCAGTATACACGTAACGTTTCTGGTGCGGGAGAAAAGTTTCTGGAGCAGCGTATTGCCCGCCGAAGAGTCTGCGCTGGTAACGCGCCACATTCGGGAGCACCACCTCGACCTTCGCACCGGCGTTGAACTGGACCAGATTCAGGACGATGGCACCGGCCGGGTAGGGGCAGTTGTCCTGAAAACCGGAGAGACCGTCCCGGCTCAGTTTGTGGGTATTGCCGTTGGCGTGAGTCCGAACATCGGTTTCCTGAAAGACACACCCCTGGAAACCGACCGGGGCATTTTGGTAAATGAACGGCTGGAAACCAACCTTCCCGATGTTTACGCCATCGGCGACTGTGCGCAGCACCGAACCCCTCCAAAAGGGCGCAAGCCACTGGAACAGATCTGGTATTCCGGGCGGATCATGGGCGAGACATTGGCGCAGATTCTTGCCGGGAAAGTCACTACGTATCAGCCGGGAATCTTTTTCAACTCGGCCAAATTCTTCGACATCGAGTACCAGACATACGGCGATGTGGCTGCTTTTTTGCCCAAGGACGATTCTGAACAGTCGTTTTACTGGGAACATCCGGCCGGAAAAATTGCCCTGCGGATCAATTACCGCCAGCACGATCAGGCGGTGACGGGCATGAACACACTGGGTATTCGGCAGCGACAGGAAGTTTGGGAGCAATGGATCTCAAAGGGTAAACCTATTCATTACGTACTGGAACACCTCGCTTTGGCCAACTTCGACCCTGAGTTTTACCGGCAATACGAACGGGACATTGTGGCAAAGTTTAACGCCCAAAACCCAGCGCAGACGGTGCGGTTGAAGGCAAAAAAGGGTTTGTTTAATCGGCTCTTTACGTAACGGGCAACTGTTTAAATGGAGTAACAAAATTCACTTCCTGAGGGACAGTAAAGTCAAAGGTTTTGTCTATTGCCCACCGCTGCCCCGTATGGACCAACAGCGTATAAGCCTGGGCCATAAACTGACGTTCATAGGATTGGGCCGAAAAATAAGCCCAGGCTTCCGGGAAAACCGACTGTTTGAGGTCTTTGAACGCCACCGTCATATGGGGAAGAAAAGGCCTGGAATCGGCCCGGATGCCCCACTGGTCGGCACAGAAATCGGCTAGCCGCTTCTGGTGAGCAGGCAACGTAGAATCGGGCAATACATTCACAAAAATCACCCGGCTGCCAAAACGGTCGAAATTTCGTAAATGAACGGGGAAAGGCTTCTGCTCATTTGCGAGGGTTTGCAGGGCCGAAAAATGGGTTTCATTGCTGCGAAATGGTGGAATAAGGGTGATGTGAGGAGGTGACTTCAGCGCGTGGCCCGACTCAAATCGTTCCAGCGCCGTGTGTTTGAACGCCGTTACTTCGTCCTGAATTAACTGATCCGGCAATAAAGCCATGAAGTAGAGTTTCATTCCGGTTCAGCAGTTTATATTAAGCTTAAGCTGTGGCCACTTCCTCCCATCGAAGTTTAACTACTTGCTCAAGATCAGGGTGCAGGCTGATGGCAACGGGGCAGGTGTGGGCTATTTTCTCCAGCTGAGCGCGGGTGTCATCGTCTGGCATGGGCGTTGCCAGAATGGTCAGGTCAATTTCAATGCGGGCGATACGCCGGGGGGGCTGGCTCGTCATAACCTTTGTCACATCGAGTGCACTGCCTTTTAAGTCGATGCCGTTGCGCCGGGCCACAATGGCCATGGTGGTGATGATGCACGTACCGAGGGCGTTGGCTACCAGATCGGTCGGGGAGAACGCTTCGCCCCGACCCTGATTATCAGTGGGTGCGTCGGTGTTGATATGCGTACCGGATTGCAGATGGGCACAGTCAGTACGTAAATCGCCAGGGTATTCGATGTGAATGGTTGCCATGTCAGTTGATCAGTGAAACGCCCGTTAATTACTTACGGACTTTTACTCAAACATATAAATTATGTATTGGTTACGCTAATACTGCGGTCTGATTTTGAGAATACCGCTATATTGATTAGCTTTAATTCAGGAATCTATACATATGAGAAAGTTATACATACTCGGAATACTACTGAGCAGCCTGCTGCCGCTGGCTCAAGTCTCCCGTGCGCAGTCTGTGGATTCTGATACGGAAAACTACGGTACTATAACCACGTTCGGCGTTACGGCCAACACAAATTCGGGCATTATCGGGGGTCTGTCCTTTCGGCAGTCCAAACTACTGTCTGGTAGGCTGCTGGGCATGCCCCAGTACCGGTATCTGAGCGTCGAACTGGTGAATGTAAAGCACCCCAAAGAGATCCAGTCGTCCATTAATTCGTTCGGGTCCCGGTTCGTCGACGGCAAAGAAAATTACCTTTTCGTGATACGCCCGCAGTATGGCCGGGAGGTGAAGCTGTTTCAGCGCAATACGGATGAGGGTATTTCGGTCAGTGGTATTCTGGCCGGCGGTCCATCGCTCGGCATTATTAAACCCTATTACTTAGAAGTGTCTTCCGGCAAGGTGACGCGGCAGGTTCCGGCTTCGCAGGTGAATGGAACTATGACGCC
>DATHAW010000238.1:0-2400 GCA_035296465.1 Spirosoma sp. | reverse complement strand
GGCAGTCCGATCCCAGGCTAGAATGTAGCGCGAATAGTCATCCAGCACCGTCGAGAGGTAATACCAGCCCCAGTGCTTGATCTTGAAATAAGTGAAGTCGGTCTGCCAAAGCTGATTAGGAGCAGTGGTGGGGTTGTAGAAATGATCCGCTGCTTCCAGCAATCGATAAGCTGGCGTAGTGACTAACCCTCGGCTTTTTAGGATACGGTAAACTGTAGACTCCGACACGAACCACCCCTCATTATCAACGATATAGCACGCTAATTCGCGACTGGAAAGGTGAGTTCAACCCGAAAACCCTGTTCATACCAGTCTCCATCCACATTGGTACCGTCTTTGCGCAGATCGATAAACAGGGCCTGACATTCCCCCTCATTCCCAAACCCAACGTGGGTGAACGCGGCTGGCGGGTCGAAAAGATTGACCATTGGGAGAGCCTGGTTAACTACATTCAGAGCAGCCCCGGCGATTTCCTGATTCAGGAATACGTTAACGAACCGCTCCAACTGGGGGTGTTTTACTACCGGTTTCCGGGTCAGCCGCAGGGCGTAATTTCTTCGATTGTTCAGAAAGAATTCCTGACCATTCGGGGGAACGGCCTCGACTGCATTGAGTTACTGATTTTGCAGAACGAGCGGGCTATTCTTCAGCTACCCGCGCTGACGGCCAGGTTCGGCTATCGTTTTCATGACATACCAGCCGCTGGCGAAACGATTACGCTGGTGTCCATCGGTAACCACAGCAAAGGCACCAAGTTTCTGGATGCTAACCACCTCATCACGCCTGAGCTGACCCGTGTGTTCGACCGCATCAGCAGGCCGATTCACGGTTTCTACTACGGCCGCTACGACCTGCGCTGCCGGAGTGTGGCCGACCTGTACGCCGGTCAGCACATCCGAATTCTGGAACTCAACGGCGCTGGTGCGGAACCCGCGCACATCTATCAGCCCGGTTTTTCACTGTGGGAAGCCTATCGGGTGCTGTACGACATCAGCCGCGAAAACCACCGGCGGGGGGTTCCCTACATGACCCTTCGCGAAGCCGTCCGCATCTGGAAACGCATTCAAAATAACAAAAAGGCAGACGCTCAACCTCATCGGCTTTAGCCACTAGGACACACATAAACAACAAACGAATGAACTCCCTGTTTGCACCCATTGATACAAACCTAACCGGCCTGAACGTGTTGCTCACCGCCGGTCCAACCCAGGAATCGATTGATCCAGTCCGGTATATCAGCAATCATTCGACGGGCAAGATGGGCTTCGCACTGGCCGAAGTCTTGGCCGAACGCGGAGCCAGCGTAACGCTCATTAGCGGCCCCACCAACCTGACCGTTGCGTATCCAACCATTAAAGTCGTACATGTTCGGTCAGCGGCACAGATGCACGCGGCCTGTCTGCACCATTTTCCAGCTGCAACGCTCACGGTGCTGGCCGCAGCCGTGGCCGACCGGAAGATCAAGAAGAAAGAGCACGAATTCAGTCTGGCGCTTGTCAGGACCGTCGACATTGCGGCCAGCCTGGGTGCACAGAAGCGCGAAGACCAGCTTATGGTAGGCTTCGCGCTGGAAACCGACAACGAACTGGCCAACGCCCAGGCTAAATTGGTCAGTAAAAACCTGGACCTGATTGTGCTCAATTCGCTCAGAGACGCGAGAGCCGGTTTTGGTCACGACACCAATCAGGTAACGCACATTCACCGCAACGGCACTATTCACCGCTTCGGGCTGAAGTCAAAGCGGGCTGTGGCGCACGACATCGCCGACCAGTTAAGCACAGAGCTACCCGTATCCGTATTCTATTAACTCATCAACAAACCCATTTATCATGAATCGACAAGCAATTCTGAAAAGCGTAGGCGTACTGCTCGTGGTCGGCTCCATCGAGCTGCTGACATCCGCTTTTGGCCCAACACCCGATACCGTCTACGACGGTAAACCGCAAAGGCGGTATGAGAAGACGGAGGCGGAGTGGAAGAACGTGCTAACACCTGCTCAATTTGCCATCATGCGAAAGCACGACACTGAGCGTCCACATAGCAGCCCATTGGCCCGCAATCACGAGCCCGGCCTGTATCGTTGTGCAGGCTGCCACGAGCCGTTATTTAGCGCCGGCACCAAGTTTGAATCAGGAACTGGCTAGCCGAGTTTCTACGCGCCAATCAACAAAAACAGTCTGAAAGACGTGTCAGATATCAGCTACGGCATGGACCGGACGGAGGTCCAATGCGCCGTGTGCGATGCCCATCTTGGGCACGTTTTTACCGATGGACCCAGGCCAACCGGCCTGCGGTACTGCATGAACGGAGTGGCTTTGGAATTCATCACGAAACGGTAAACTACTCAGATCATGCGATTTATTCAACTAATTGTCCTTTGTGTTTGGCTTATCAGTCAAG
>DATHAW010000237.1:0-12005 GCA_035296465.1 Spirosoma sp. | reverse complement strand
TCCAGACTCGCAACCCATTTGTTTAGTTTACCAAGTACCTGATTAACATCCCGGCCCCTGAGTTCGCGTTGGGTGCGGTAGCGGGTACGGTATTCGGGCAGTTTGAGGTTATCCAACAGCGTTTCAATACTCGCCCCATCCACCTGAGCGGGCTTCACCAACGGTCGCGATGGATACGTAATACGGTACACCCGACCGCGCGAATGGTCACGCAGCGGGTCGCGGGCGTTGTGTTGCATGTGCCCAATCAGGATGTTGTGCCAGTCAATAATATACAGCGAACCATCGGGTGCAAACTCCATATCGACGGGCCGGAAGTTACGGTCCTCGCTCACAACGAGATCGGCCCGGTGTCTGCTTTTATACCCCGTGCCATCGTCCACCAGCGTGTGTTCTTTCGTACCCAGAAACCCAATGGTATTGTTAATCAGGAAGTCGCCCTGTATGTCATCGGGAAAGTGGCGGCTCGACACAAACTCCAAACCCGAGGTTGGCCGAACCCGCTGCGCGTCTTCTATTAACTGAACCGACTTATGCGTCGCTTCTCCGTAGCGGGGTAACACCGAGCCGGGCATCATCCAGCGAACATCCGGGCTGGATGTTTCCGCAAAGAACGGCTGTCCCCAATCGTCGAAGGCTATACCCCAGGGGTTGGGAATGGACAGTTGTGCCGTGCGTTCCAGCTTGTGGAGTTGGGGGCTATACCGGTAGAATCCGCCATTGGTAGCCCGAACGGGTCCGTAGGACGTCTCTACGTTGGTATGTAAGAATACCCCCTCGCCCGAATAAATAGCGCCCGATGGGTCCGTTGTGAAGGCATGACTGTTATGGTGGGTGTCATGATCGTCAAAGCCACTCAGCAGGATCTCGCTTTTGTCGGCTTTGTCATCACCATTCGTGTCGGTGAAGAGTTTCAGGTTCGTGCCCTGAGAGACATAGACGCCCTCTTTGGCAATTTCAAACCCAAGCGGAAGGTTCAGCCCCGAGACGAAAACTGTTTGTTTGTCTGCTTTTCCATCCCCATTGGTGTCTTCCAGTATTAGGATTTTGTCGTCAGGCTTGGGATCGCCGGGTTTGTAGTGCGGATAACTGGGCATCGCGGCTACCCACAACCGGCCCTTATTATCAAAGGACATCTGCATGGGTTTGGCCAGATCGGGAAACTCCTCTTCCGAGGCAAACAACTCTATTTTATAGCCTTGAGGCACTTTTAGTTTGCTCAGGGCTTCCTTCCCGGAGAGATAGGTCAGGCTGCCGTTTTTTTCCGGATTGAAGTTGGTTTTTACCTCGGGCAGTTGCCTGGTCTTTTTATCGGCAGCGGCCAGGTCCATTTTTTCGCCGGTTGCGGCCGCCAGCCAAACGGCCGTATCCCGGATAGCGGTCATCTGCCGGATTTTCTCGATTTCGGCCGGATAGTTATCGGGGCCGAACGGATTGTACCGGCGCCCGTAGGCATGGACCCCATTAGGAATTTTATAATCGTTATGCCACATCCAGTTCTTCTCCAGCACGGCCTCCTGAACCAGTTTCCGGTTAGCATCCGCTTTGGCCGGCGTTTTGCCAAAAACCTCGTCGGCCAGCAACAGGCTTAATTTTTTGTAGCCTGCTTCATTCAGTTGGGAGCCGTCGATGGTCAGCGGTTCTTTGCTGGCATCATACCACGCCTTAGAGGGGGTAAAGGCATCGACAAACAGAATCCGTTCGCCGTTGCGATTGTTCTGCGCGGCCACTTCCCGCATGGCTTTCGTATACAGCGCCAGATTCGCATTTTCGGCTTTGCCATTCGGCCGGTCATACGTAGCGGATAAATCCTCAAACGCAATGGGCGACACCAGGGCCAACTGCGGAGCTGTGGTGCCGTTGTATTTCTGGCTCAGCGTATGTTTGACAAACGCATCGAGTTCAGCTTTGTAATTTGTCAGCCCGGCCGGACCCTGGAAGGATTCGTTATACCCAAAAAAAGCGACGATCACGTCGGTTTTGAGTCGAGTCAGCCACTCATCGGGCGATTCAAACGTACCCTGACTGTCGGACGGGTTGGCATACTCCGTCTGAAACTTCTCCGCACCGGGGAATGCCCAGGGAGAGAACCGGCTCGAACGGGGCCTGAATCCAGGCGTATCGCCGGGGTCGCACATATTGCGGATATACAGCGAATTGTTGGGGTAACGAACCTGCATTTCGGTCTCGAACAAGCCATAATTCATCATCCTTGACCCCAGGTTATTGCCGAGCAGAACAATGCGCGAGCCTTTTTTTAGCTGAAGTGCCTGGGCCTGATTGGCCGAGCGCTGAACCAACTGAAAAGCACTGAAGGCGAGTATGGCCAGCCCTACGCCGATGAGCACTACGTTGGCACTGATTTTCCGGGAAACGAACAATTTCATACGATTAGCTTTTATTTTACAATGCCCCGGTACGGTACGTTAATGTCCATTTTAGTTTTGCGGTTTTTGGGAATCGGCTTGCCCAGTTCCCAATGAATGGCGTTAATGACCAATCGCTGAAACGGCTCGGCGCGAAAATCCTCGGGATGCCCCAGGGTCGTGAAAAACGTTCGGCCGCCCCATTGGTTCTGCCACGTCCAGGCCACGGGGTTGTCAATGGCTTCTTTGTCGGGATTGACCGCTTTGCCCATTAGCAGCGGCACTGCGCCTTTTGCCGGATAGTCGGGCTGCACGCGGTACAGCCACGACGACGCGTGGAAAGCCGGATCGACGCCGGTCAGAATCGGGTGTTTGGCCGCTCCGGGAATGACCGTAACGTCGGTCGTACTATTGTGACCATAATGCGTGTGTTTAGCCGCCCCGCCCCAGCCCGGCGGACTGCCGAAGGCAAACTCTCCAAAGGCGTTCCAGCGTCTGCGTTCGTCACCTTCCGGGTAGTTGAAGGCGTGGGTTGTTGTTCGAAAGCCCATGACCGGCTTACCCGATTTTAGGTAGTCGTCAATACATTTAAGCTGTTCTTCGGGCAGTTGTCGCCAGCGGAGGAAAAAGACGGCCAAGTCAGCCTCGCGTAGCGACTCCAGGCCGGGAATGTCTTTCTCGCCGTTTTGGTCTGGCGCGGACTTCAGCACCCTTGTCCGCATCCCGTAGTTTTTTTCCAATTCGGCGGCAATCATAGGCAGCGTCTGTTCTCCACTGTACTCATGATCGCCGGTAACAAACACAATGTAGGGTTTACCGGCTTTGGCCGAGGTTGATTTCAGGCGGCTGGCAAGGGCATCGGCCCCACGCAGGGAACTCAGGGCCAGCAGGCTGGCCTTGTATAAAAACGCTCGGCGTTTGGTTTTCATAAAGGGCTGTTCGTTAAGAGCAGATCAAGTTGTAAATCTAAGGAGTCTGATGGTTAAATTTACTCCATTTCAGTCGTCTGAAGCCTGAAATACATGTAGGCCAAACCGGTTAACTAACGAAGCCGACCAGAAACGCATCGGGCGACTGGTAATGACGTCCATAAAGAGGAAATCAGCTACCAGTCGCCCGATGCGTTTAAGGGCTTAGTATCCTGTGTTTTGTTTCAGCTTACTGTTATTCCTGATTTCGGCGGTTGGAATTGGGAACAGGAGCTCGCGTTCCTTTAAAACAGGCCCGTATGAGAATTTGTGGCCGACAAAGTTCTCAAATGTTTTAGTCGTTACGTTAAATGCCTTCCGGAGCCGCGCCATATCGAACCAGGTTTTATTCTCGAAACTGAGTTCATACCAGCGCTCTTTCCACACAGCTTCCCGTAGCTGTTCTTTCGATAAACTGGCCAGATCGGGCAATTGGGCCCGTCTTCTGATTTTGTTGACCGCTTCCAACGCTTCAGGCGTTGGACCTGACACTTCGTTGGCAGCTTCGGCATAGATCAGCAATACTTCGGCATAGCGCAATATTGGCCAGTTAAGATCACTATTTGCCGTGGTTAATTGAGCCCTTGTGTCGAAATGCTTATAGATATAATAGCCACCCAAATCAACTGTTTTGTTTCGATCGCTGCTCAGGGTAAAGGTTCGATAATAAAACTGCTTTTCCTGAGCGCGTAAATCACCCTTCTCGTAGGACTCAACAAACTCCTTATTGGCGAAAATAGCGCCTGTCTGATCCGAATAGGCCGATATCCCCTGATTATAGGGAATGATAGACGTCTGCCAGTTCGAGGGTTGGATGTTGGTGGCGAACTGCACCATAAAGATGTTTTCCCCTACGTTCTTTCTGGCCGGGTTGTGCAGGTCGTCATACGTAGTGAATAACGTGTACTGATTCGCGGTAATGACCTCATTTGCCTTATCGGCGGCTTTTTTAAAGTATTCAGCTCCTTTTTGCAACGGATAGCCGGCCATGGTCAGATAGACACTCGCCAGCAGTGATTTTACCGCCCCCGTTGACACCCGTCCGGATGGATCCGTGAACGGCAGGCCGGCAGCTTCGGCCATAATCAGGTCATCAACAATCAGCTTATAGACCGACTCCTCACTCGATTGTTCCGGATATAGGGTAGCCGACGTCAATTCAACGGGTTCGGTAATGAGTGGAACTTTCCCGAATATCCTGACCAGGTTGTAGTAATAGTAAGCACGCAGAAAACGAGCTTCGCCCAGGGCCTTCTTTTTCGCCACTTCGTCCATGGCAATGCCGGGCACTTTGGCCAGCACTAAGTTAGCATTGCCAATGCCCTTGTAACTGCTCACCCAGTAGACCCGGCTATATTCGTTATCCGACGTATTGACCAGGTTTCTGACGAATATGCTGTTCTGCGCCTGGCCTAACTCCGTGTTGGCCAGTCCGGTCGCAAACTCCAGCATCATCCAGGGGGCACCGTTGAAGCCACCCCCCGTCGTAGTTTTCAGGTTTTCATAAATGGAGTTAACCGCGCTGGTAGCATGTTGGGGACGCGTAAAGTAATTGTCGACGGTAAAATTAGATTTGTCCGTTTCTTCCAGGAAGTCCGAGCAGGCCGATCCGCTGACGACCAGGGCAGCGCAAAAGAGCCGCTGCGCCGTAATTTTTAGCCTTGTTTTCATGATACTGTTTCGAGGATAGATTAGAGACCAATGTTCAGACCAACCATAAACACCCGTGGCTTGGGATAATCGTACAGCGCAACCCCCTGATCGAAGGCGTTCCCAGTCGTTGATACTTCCGGATCGTAGCCCTCGTATTTTGTTTTCAGAAAGAAGTTCTGCACCGATGCAAAGGCCCGCAGGCGGTTCAGGTGTAATTTAGTAATGAGGGGCGTTGGGAAGGTGTAGGCCAGCAGCAGGTTTCTGCCACGCACAAACGACCCATCCTGAACCCGGTGCGTGTCTTCATTGGTGTTGTAGCCAGCCGACACCGGTCTCAGTTGCGCAATGGGCGTATTTTGATTTTCCGGGGTCCAGGCGTTCAGCACGGTCCTGAAGCTGTTGGCAATACCCTGGCGGTCCTCGGCCGAGTGCTGGCTTCTGAACAGCACATCGTTGCCATACATAAACTGCAAATCGACGGTGAGGTCAAAGTTTTTGTATTTAAAGCTGTTCAGCAGGGTGCCAAACCCGTCTGGTATGCCTTTTCCTATGATGACGCGGTCATTGTTGTTGATTACGCCATCCTGATTTACGTCCTGATACTTCACATCGCCCGGCTTTTTCAGGTATTTGGCCGCTTCCGATTCTTCGGCTGTGCTCCAGGTTCCCTGATGCACAAACCCAAAGAATGAACCGACCGGCTCCTTTTCGCGCACGACGGTGAAACCAACGAAAATATCCGAGCCACCCGTCAGGGCGATGACTTTATTTCTGTTAAACGAGATGTTGAACGTCGTATTCCAGGCGAATCCACCACTGTTTACGTTGACGCTGTTCACGCCCAGCTCGATACCCCGGTTTTCCATACTGCCTACGTTTTTGGAAACCGTTTCATACCCGCTGCTGAAAGGAACCGGGGCGCTCAGAAGCATATCGGTCGTCAGCTTTCGGTAGATGTCCATTTCCAGCGACAACCGGTTTTGAAATAAACCCAGTTCAACCCCTGCGTCGACCTGATACGTTTTTTCCCAGCGCAGATCGGGGTTCGCCAGCCGCCCTGTTCCCACGCCAATTGCCCGGGCACCACCGAAGATAACCGAGTAGTTACTCATTCCGGCCAGGGCCTGATAGGCCGTTATTTCTGAGTTACCCGTTACGCCGTAACTGGTCCTGAGCTTCAGGTTAGAGATAGTAGGCACGTTTTTCATGAAGTCTTCTTCCGTCACGCGCCAGGCCAGGGCGGCCGATGGAAAGAAAGCATAACGGTTTGCCGAACCAAACTTGGACGAGCCATCGACACGACCGGTAAACGTGACTAAGTACCTATCCTTGAAACCGTAGTTTAGCCGCCCAAAGTAGGAGTTGAGCCCGTAGGCCACCGCCGACGAACTGGGGGGCTGTGGTACGGAACCCGCCCCCAGATTGTTAAACCGGAAATAGTCGTCCTGAAAGTTCTGCGTAGCGGCCCGGCTGGTAAAGCGGTCGACGTGCTGCCAGGCCAGTCCCAGCAGCCCCGTAACAGAATGCTGCTGGGCAAACCGTTTGTTATAGGTCAGGTAGTTTTCGAACTGCCAGGAGTTGTGCCGCTCATTGGTTACAGCGGCCGTTCCGCCCTGATTGCGGGATATGTAGTTCAGCGTACGCCCCGCGTATTCGTTAATTTCCTGATTGATAACGTTGGTGCCAAGTGTGGTTCTGAGTTCGAGGTCCTTAGTCAGGTTGATACTGGCGTATACATTTCCCAGCATGGTTTGGGTTTTTACGTAGAAGAACCGATCCTTTAAAATATTGACCGGATTACCACCCCCCTCCATGCCCGGATAGTCTTCATTGCCACCCCAGCGTCCGTCGGGGTATTTTACGGGAATAATCGGCAGGGCTTCCAGTACCTGTCTCATGGCAATAATACCACCCGCTCCTAAGGGATCGACCTGATTCTCGTTCTGATCATTGTAACTCAGCGTACCCCCGACTTTAATCCAGTTTTTGATCTGGCTGTCAAAAACAAACCGGCCGGCATACCGCTTCAGATAAGATTCTTTGACCAAGCCATTTTCGTTGCGGTAGCCCAGATACACGCCGTAGCTGTCTTTTGCATTGCCACCCGAGAACGCCAGTTGGTGGTTCTGGGTGAGGGCTCTCTGAAATGCTTCGTCCTGCCAGTCGGTATCATAAATCGGGTTGCCGCTGGCGTCGAAGAGCAGTGGGTTGGTCCGCTTGGTTTTGGGATCTTTGTACTTGCCACCGGCCCAGCCTACGGGATCATACTTTTGGGCATTCTGATACGCAATGTCTTCGACCTGCAGAAATTCCCTTGAGTTCAGGAGCGGAATTTTTCGGGGCAGTACGCCAACGCTGAAATCAGTATCATACGTAATGCGTCCGCCGGTCTGGCTGCCCCGTTTTGTAGTCACCAGAATAACGCCATTGGCTCCTCTGGCACCATAGATGGCCGTGGCCGAGGCATCTTTCAGGACTTCGATACTGGCAATATCGTTCGGGTTGATATAGTCAATGGGGGTGCTGCCATTGGTTAGCCCAGATGCGTTCAGGATAACGCCGTCAATGACGTAGAGTGGGTTGTTGGCTACGCTCACGGAGGTATTGCCCCTGATTCGTATGTTCGACCGCCCGCCCGGCCGCCCTGAGTTAACCGATACGTTGACGCCTGTGATGCGGCCCGCTAGTCCCTGATTTAACGAAGCAGCAGGCCGCTCCTGGAGCATTTCGGCCTTTACGGTTCCTACCGCCCCCGTCAGGTCCGACTTCCTTTGTACACCATACCCAACTACCACAACTTCATTGAGCGTTTTATCATCGGGGGCGAGCTGTACATCCACGGTGGTACGATTGCCGAGGACGACTTCCTGATTCAAATAGCCCACAAAGGAAAAAACCAGCGTGGTAGCTACGGCCTCATCGGGTACTGTTAGCTGGTATCCGCCATTGGCATCGGTCGTTGTTCCCCGGGTTGTGCCTTTAATGACCACACTCACCCCCGGCAGGGCTTCGTTCGTCTCGCTTTTCACCGTACCGGTAATGGTTCGATCTATGGCTTTAGCCATGGCTACAGGTGCTTTGTCAGCCTGGGCAATTTGCTCCCCAGGGCCTACGTCACGATTAACGGGCAGCGAGAGGTCTGGGGCAGGAGCCTCCACTGCAGCTATTTTTGCTGGCTTCCGGCCTAGGACAATCAGGTACGAGTTGGCATTGACTTTTTTGTACCTCAGTCCCAGCGGGCTTAGCACATTATGCAGGTTTTTTTCCAGCGTTGCCTTCGAGTTGACAATGTCTGCCGGGACAGACATTCCCTCGACTGCCCGGAGTTCAAAAAGTATGTTAACCCCATATTGACTGGTCAACCGGTTCAAGACGTCTTTAAGCTCGCGGGTGCTCCGATTGGTCGGCTGCGTAGAAGTTTGCTGCATGTTACTGGCCAGTATAACGGCCTGCGACCAGCCGGGTCGTAACCCAAAAAGAGCCAGCGCGAGAGCGATCCCTACATTGATGGATCTGCGTAGATGATTATTCATAAACATAGAAGGTTAAATTGGCAAGGTTAATGGTTTAGCAGTTGCACCCGGTTTCCGTGCCGGATGACATGGATGTCCAGGAGTTCGGAGATGGACCGCAGCAATTGTTCAGCATTTTCGGCCCGTAACGACCCAATCAAGACTCGGTCGCCTAATTCAGGGTCGACAATTTCGACCCTGAGCCCATAGCTTTCTTCCAGCATATAGGCCACTTCCCGCAGTGGCGTTTCATCGAACACAAATTGTTTTTCGCTCCAGGCCGGCCGCAGTTCCGGGTGTTTAATTGCCTTAAAAGCGACATGATTTTGGGGGTCAAGCGTAACCAGCTGACCAGGTTTCATGACCAGTTGTCGGGGGGTGATCCCTTCGCGATAATGAAGCTGGACGCGGCCCCTGTTCAGCGCAACCCTGGATCCTCGTTTGCGGGCAAAAACGGTAAATTCAGTTCCAAGCACTTCGACCTCGAAATTTTTCTCCGTCTTTACCACGAACCGTTGATTGTTCGGCGTGTGGGTGACAGAAAAGTTGGCTTCGCCCGTAAGCAGCACTTCGCGAGTGCTTTTTCCAAATCCCCAGCGAGGCAACCGCAGCCGGGAGTTAGCGTTCATGAGTACGGTACTTCCATCCGGCAGTTGTACCGAACGTGTTTCACCAAATGATGTCACATATGTTCGGTAGATGAATTGATCACGCAATAGAAACAGACAGACGCCCAAAAAAAACAGCACCGATGCCGCTATAAGCCACGGCCGGCGGGAACCGTGTTTCGGGTGAGACCTGAGCGGAACAGACTCGATGGTCTCACCCGTATTCGGATTGTTCTGGAGAAAGAGGCTGTACTGTTGCCAGGCCGATTCTAGATGAGCCTTATATTGAGGATGCCGGTTCTCCCATTCCTCCAGCCACTCGTAATAAGACTCTTCGTTAGCTTTCTCCCGAAGCCAATGCGCAATCAGTTCGCGCTGTAGGGGCGATGTTTTCCGGGCGAAGTGATTGAATATAAACTCCTTGTTGATGTCTGATTCCATTATGTGTTACTGCTGTTTTGCTCAGGACCCACTTCCCAAAAACACCGTACTAGCGCCTAGGCGCCAGTAGTCAATCATCAGCACAAGAGGATGTAGCCAATGGCGACTACAGGGGTGAGCCACTGATCTTTGAGACCTCTCCGCACAATGCTCAGCGCTTTGACAATGTGTACCTCAACGGTCTTGATCGAAAGCCCTAATTCATTGGCAATATCCTGGTATTTTTTTCCTTCGAAGCGGCTTAGCAGAAATACTTTGCGACACTGTGGCGGCAACCCTTCAACTAGTTCTTCCACCTTATGGAGCACTTCTTCGAACTGCAAGATCTGATCGGGTCGTTGATTGAAGGCCTCCTCCTGAACCATCGCGGTCTCAATCGTTTCCAGCTTCTGAAACTCCAGGCGCAGGTAGTTGTAGGCCTCATTACGTACGCTTCGAAATAAATAGTAGCGGAACGACGACGTAATATTCTCGTACGCTTTTGTCTTCCAGAAACGGCAGAAAACTTCACTCACGAGGTCTTCTGCCGTTTCCTTTGAATAAACAAACCTGACGGCATGACTGCATAAGGCCTGATGATAGCGCCGGAACAAGAGTTCGCACCCTTTTTGTGGACTTTCGTGAAAAGCTAGTCGAGTGAAGAACTCGGTGTCGCTGGTGGCTGACCGTTCTTTATCTGCTTCATTGTCCAGCTCATTCGGACCCAGTATTTTGACTGCTACCTGTGGTTTCTGGCTCTCAGAGTCAATTAGTTGCCGAACGTGCATGGTTTATAGCGGAGAAAAGCGTATCTAACTTATAAATCAACTCTCTACTAATAAAGACAACTTTTTACAAAAAACCCCTTAGTTGATTCTTATTATTTCTAAAATAAAGTCAATAAGTAACCTGGTATATCTTTAATTCTAGTCTAAAGAAACAAAGGCGCTCCCCGGATGTGTGCTAGATACCAGAATCACCCGGCAGGCTTTTCAGCATCAGCCCATTAGCGAAAACTTTACAAAATTCTGCTTGCCCTCCTCTCCCTTGCCGCTTAAAGTGGCTATTTTTAAGCCGGTAATCTGCTCTTCCTATGCAATTCTCTCACCTCCACTGCCATACTCAATACTCGCTGCTCGATGGGCAGGCTGATATCAAGAAGCTGGTTAAAAAAGCCAAAGCCGACAATATGCCTGCCGTTGCCATTACTGATCACGGTAATATGTTCGGGGTATTTGAGTTTGTGGCCGAAGCCACTAAGCAGGGCATAAAACCCATCGTGGGCTGTGAGTTCTACGTCGTGGAAGACCACCATAAAAAGCAGTTTACCAAAGAGGCCAAGGACGTTCGTTACCACCAGTTGCTACTGGCCAAGAATGCAACAGGCTATAAAAACCTGTCTAAACTGTGCTCGCTGGGCTACATGGAGGGGCTGTATGGCAAGTACCCGCGCGTGACCAAGGAGTTGATCGACCAGTACAAAGAAGGCCTGATTGCCTCCACCTGCTGCATTGGCGCCAGCGTACCGAAAACAATACTGAAAAAAGGGGAGGAAGCGGGCGAAATCGAATTCAAGTGGTGGCTCGACCGCTTTGGCGAAGACTATTACGTTGAACTGCAGCGCCACGAGATCCCCGACCAGATCAAGGCCAATGAGGTCTTGATTAAGTTCGCCCGTAAGTACAACGTTAAGATCATCGCGTCGAACGATTCGCACTACGTTGATCAGGACGACTGGGTAGCACACGACATCCTGCTGTGCGTGAACACCAACGAAAAGCAAAGCACACCGTCCATGAAAGATTTCAGCGATGATGATGTAATGCCGAAAAATACCCGATTTGCGTTCTTCAGCGATCAGTTCTATTTTAAGAACACGCAGGAGATGACCAGGCTGTTTCACGACCTGCCCGAAGCCATCGACAACACGAATGAAATCGTTGGCAAAGTGGAAACGCTGAAGCTGAAGCGCGATATCATGCTGCCTAACTTTCCAATCCCGACGGAGTTCCAGCAGCATAATGACGACGTCCTGAACCAGTGGGAATACCTCAGGCACTTGACCTACGAAGGCGCAAAAAAACGCTACGTCGATATTCTGCCCCATGTGCAGGAACGCATCGACTTTGAATTATTTACCATCCGAACGATGGGGTTTGCCGGGTACTTCCTCATCGTGTCGGACTTTATTCAGGCCGGGCGCGATCTGGGCGTAATGATTGGGCCGGGGCGCGGTTCGGCTGCAGGTTCTGTGGTGGCGTATTGCACGGGTATTACCAACATAGACCCCATCAAATATGACCTGCTGTTTGAACGGTTTCTGAACCCCGACCGTAAGTCGATGCCCGACATCGACACAGACTTCGACGACGAAGGCCGCCAGAAAGTGATTGACTACGTCGTGCAGAAATACGGTAAGCAACAGGTAGCGCAGATCGTAACCTACGGCACAATGGCGTCCAAATCGTCGATTAAGGA
>DATHAW010000236.1:0-4792 GCA_035296465.1 Spirosoma sp. | reverse complement strand
CCTTTTCCTTCGTCGCCCCACTGGAGGCCTAATAAAACATCTACCATTCTTCAGTACATTAAAAATCTCCCTATCGGGTAATTTTACTTCGTTGTAGCCACTATTTAAAAAGAGGAACCGCACCCGGCTACGTCTTTGCGTTCCCTTCAGCGTATGGCTTGTCAGGTTTCATAACAGCCGTATTGTGTCCGGCTCACCATCGGCCCACGGAAACCAACGCATTCATGCTGAGAGGGTTGAACTGAACAGGCTGAATTGTTTTACTCCTGAATCGGTACCTGTACACCCTGCTGATCCTTCTCGCGGTCCGCCGATGCGGTGACCTGGCGGTTTTCGCACAGATCGCGGGCGCAGGAGCCGTAGAAGATAAGGGAGTGGTGCAGAACGTTGAACTTCAGCATGTCGCCCACCATGTTCTGAATATTCTGCACCCGCGGATCGCAGAACTCCATCACCTTGTGGCAGTCGGTGCAGATCAGGTGGTCGTGCTGGCGGTAGCCATACGATTTTTCGTACTGAGCCAGGTTGCGGCCAAACTGGTGTTTGGTCACCAGGTCGCAGTCTACCAGGACGTCGAGCGTGTTATAGACAGTGGCGCGGCTGACGCGGTACTTCTTGTTTTTCATCGAGATAAACAACTCGTCTACGTCGAAGTGGTCCTGCCGGTTGTATATCTCGTCCAGAATAGCAAACCGTTCGGGTGTTTTTCGCAGCCCCTTCCGTTCGAGGTAGGCCGTAAAAATCATCCGGGCGTTTTCAATATTTGATTGTGTGGGCGCAGGCATAGGACAAAAGTAATGATGAATTATGAATGATAAACGATGAATGGTCTGGCACAAGGGCGTTTATCGTTTAGCATGCATAAATCATCGTTCATTTACGAGTCGAAGCGCGTTACGTCGAATACGCCGGCCACCCGCTCCAGCTTTTGCATCAGCGTTTCGAGGTGGCCTGTATCATTGACATAAAGCCGGATGTTTCCCTCAAAAATACCGTCGGTCGAATCAATCGTGACCGACCGCATGTTGATGTGCAGTTCGTTGCTGATCACCCGCGTTACGTCGTTTACCAGGCCCACGCGGTCGGTACCGGTAATGCGCAGACCCGCCAGAAACGCCAGTTCTTTCTGGGACGTCCATTTGGCTTTGATGATCCGGTTGCCGTGGTTCGACATTAGTTCGACGGCGTTGGGGCAGGTGACCCGGTGGATTTTGATGCCCTCGTTGATCGTTACGAACCCGAATACGTCGTCGCCCGATATGGGGTTGCAGCATTTGGAGAGCGTGTAGTCGATCTTGTCCATGTCCTCGCCAATGAGGAGCATATCGGCGTCGGCCCGCTCACCATGAATCTTTTTGAGTTCTTTCTCAAACGTCTTGCCGTCAGGAATGTCATCCGTGTTGAGTTTGTTGGCCCGGTTTTCTTTGGCTTCTTTGTCCGACTTGAATTTCTTTAGTTCCTGCACGTCGATGTGTCCCTTACCAATGCGGTAGAAGAAATCGTCGGTGGTTTTGGAGCCAAAGTACGCCCGCAGCTGGTTGATGATTTCGTTGGTCATCTCCACCCGCAGCACCCGCAGTTTTTTGGTAACCAGCTCACGCCCGTCGCTGACAAACCGCTTGTTGTCTTCCTTGATCAGGTCCTTGATCTTGGTTTTGGCTTTCGACGTCACCACAAACCGGAGCCAGTCTTCGCTGGGTTTCTGACGGTTCGACGTAATGACCTCCACCTGATCGCCGTTTTGCAGGACGTGGCTCAGCGGCACGAGTGTGTTATTGACTTTGGCGGCCATGCAGCGCGCGCCAATCTGGGTGTGAATGTCGAACGCAAAATCGAGCGCCGTAGCCCCTCGCTGCAACACTTTGAGGTCGCCCTTAGGCGTAAACACGAATACCTCCTCGCTGTACAGGTTACTGCGGAAGTCATCGACGAATTCGATAGCGGCTTTTTTGTCGCCCTTGCCCACCGATTCGATCATGTCGCGCACCTGGCTGATCCACGATTCAATGCCTGCGCCGGTCTGCGTATCGTTGCCTTTGTATTTCCAGTGGGCCGCGTATCCTTTTTCCGCAATCTCGTTCATGCGTTCCGACCGGATCTGCACCTCCACCCACTGCCCCGACTTGCTCATGACGGTCGTATGGAGCGATTCGTAGCCATTGGTTCGGGGGCTGCTGATCCAGTCTTTGAGCCGGTCGGGGTTAGGTTTATAGTGATCCGTCACGATGGAGTAGGCCCGCCAGCAGGCAGCTTTCTCTTCTTCCGGCGGTACGTTCAGGATGATGCGGATGGCGAAGAGGTCGTAGATCTCCTCGAACGATTTCTGGGATTTATCGAGCTTTGTCCAGATCGAATAAATTGACTTGGGCCGCCCTTTTACAACGTACTGAATACCCGTTTCGGCCAAATCTTGCTCAATTGGCTCGATGAAACGGCTGATAAACCGATCACGCGAAACCCGGGTTTCGCGCAGTTTTTTGGCAATATCCCGGTACGCATCCGGCTCAACGTGCTTGAGGTATAGGTCCTCAAGCTCTGTTTTAATGGCGTACAGACCGAGCCGGTGGGCGAGGGGGGCGTAGATGTAGATCGTTTCGGAGGCAATTTTCAGCTGCTTGTCGCGGGGCATCGAGTCCAGCGTGCGCATATTATGAAGCCGGTCGGCGAGTTTGATCAGAATCACCCGCACGTCGTCCGAGAGCGTCAGCAGCATCTTCCGGAAATTCTCGGCCTGCTGCGACGTACCATACTCAAAAATACCCGAAATCTTGGTCAGCCCATCGATAATCCGGGCCACTTTTGGCCCGAATGCCCGGTCAATGTCGTCGATGGTCGTATCCGTATCTTCCACTACGTCGTGGAGCAGGGCGGCAACAATGCTGGTAGTGCCGAGACCAATTTCTTCAACGGCAATCTGCGCTACCGCCAGTGGGTGGTAGATGTAGGGCTCGCCCGACCGGCGACGCATGTCTTTATGGGCTTCGGCCGACGTATTGAACGCTTTTTTAATCAGTTTGGCATCATTATCCTTCAGCAGCGGTTTGGCTGCCCGCAGCAGGCGTCTATAACGTTTAAGGATTTCCAGTCGCTCGAGCTCTAGATCAATAACAGGTTCGGTGGCATTCATCAGGATTGGCGTCTCGGCCGGATACGGGCCTTGTTAGGTTTCGAGTCGTACTACCAATATAGCAATTAAATACCGGTAAATTGGGCAGAAAGCGGTTAAAAATAAAATCCTTTTCCGTAATGGTTGCCGGGTTCAGAGTTATTCGTACTTTTGCACCCTCAAAAGAGTTATAGCGTCAGTAAGTCAGGACCGTAAAAGGGTCGTTGCCCGGTCAACAACTCCATATGTATAAACCCTGACCCTGTATAGCTGAGGATCTGCGGGCGTGGCGAAATTGGTAGACGTGCCAGACTTAGGATCTGGTGCCGCAAGGCATGGGGGTTCGAGTCCCTCCGCCCGTACAATTGCGAAAGAGTGAAAGAGATAACGAGCGAATGAGTGAGGTGTTCCCGGACAATCGCTCTTTCACTCATTTACTCTTTCGCTCTTTAATCTTTTAAAACCGATACAAACGTGGATATTACTCTGGACAAATCCAGCGACACCAACGCTTCGCTGAAAATCACGCTCACCCCGGCCGACTACAAACCCGAGGTCGACAAGAAACTCAAGGATTACGGTCGTAAGGTGCAGTTAAAAGGGTTTCGGCCGGGCCACGTACCGGCTTCACTCGTGCAGAAAATGTACGGCAAGAGCATTATGGTCGATGAGATCAACGCGATGCTCAGCCGGACCGTCAGCCAATATATCCGGGAAAATAAACTACAGGTCGTGGGCGACCCCGTTCCCGACCGCGAACTGGCTGGGGCCATTGACTGGGACAACCAGACCGATTTCGCGTTCAGCTACACGCTGGGTCTGGCGTCGGAATTCGACATTAGTTTTTCCGATCTGCCGAGCGTAACCCAGTACGAAATTCAGGCGGGCGAAGCCGAAATCGACACGACCATCGCCGATTTGCGCCAGCGCTTTCATTCGCACAGCCACGGCGAAGAGGTAGCCGATGGCGACACGATCTACGGGGAACTGAAGCAGGTGGCTGCGCCGGAAGGAGCCAACTACGCGTCTGCGGAACCATTCTCGGCCAAAACGGCTTTCCCGATGAACCAGATGGCCGAGGATGCCAAAGGCCAGTTTGTGGGTTCTAAAAAAGGCGATGTCGTTACGTTCGTGCTGGAAGCGGCTTTTCCCGATGAGAAAGCCCGCGCCACGGCTACCGGCGTCAAAAAAGACGAAGCGGCCAACCTGACCGGCGAGTTTACGTTTGAAATCGACGACATCACCCGCCACGAGCCGGCCGAACTGAACCAGGAGTTCTTCGATAAGGTGCTGGGTGCCGGAGCGGTTGAGAACGAAGAGCAGTTAAGGGCAAAAGTGGCCGACATTGTTCGGGGCAACTACACCCGCGAAGCCAACCAGCTCCTGCGGCTCGATATTGAAAAAACGCTGATCGACAGCACGCCGATCCTGCTGCCCGATGAGTTCCTGAAAAACTGGTTGCTCGAAGTGAATGAAGGCAAGTTTACGCCGGAGCAGATCGAGGAGCAGTACGATGATTTAACCAAGTCGGTGAAATTACAGCTGATCAAAAACAAAATCGCCGACCAGGCCGACATCAAGGTCGAGTATGACGAAGTGCTGGACGTGACCCGCAACATGGTGCGCGAGCAGTTTGGCTTTATGGGTGGCGAGAACGATGAGATGAACCAAACCATCGACCGAATT
>DATHAW010000235.1:0-4457 GCA_035296465.1 Spirosoma sp. | reverse complement strand
CTGATGCCGGTGGCCGTCCCAGGTGCTACGGATGGTTACGTCAACTCCGACATCATGTACACTAACATGACCAAGAAGACATTCTGGCGTGAGTTTGACAACCCGAATGTATATTATGACGAGACGTACAAAGGTCCGCCGGTGATCTCGGCCCGCATTGCCTTCTTCCGGTTAGCCGATCAGTTTATCCGGGAAGGAAAACCTGCTAAGGCAAAAGAAGTACTGGATTATTCGCTGCGGGTTATTCCTGATAAGAGCATTCCCTACGACCAGATCTCGTCGAACTACGTCAGGTTCTACTTCAGCGTAGGTGATACCAGGAAAGCACTCGAAATAGCCGACACCATGGCGGCCCGTGCCGATCAGAATTTGACCTATGCCAAGAGCGGCAACGGTCGTTTTGGCAGCCCCGACGCCGACCTATACGTGCTGCAAACCATTGTGGAAGCCTGTAAGGAAGCCAAGCAAACGGCAGCCGCCAGCAAGTACGACGCCATCTTCCAGAAGCACATCAATGCATTTGGCTGACAGGGCACTACATAATTCTATAAACACAAATGAGGGCCAAGCAAGCCCTCATTTGTGTTTAGCACTTTTTGCAGACCTGTTGTATAACTATGAATATGTTATAAAATTAAAGCAAGAATAAATTTCTTTCCGGAACAAGATGGATTCAGGCGATAAATAACTATTGCCTTAATTTGATGATTTCCCCAATAGGTATTTAGCTGAAACGAGTTCCGGTTAAAGTGGAATCGCGTTTATCGCGAAAAACACCACTTTCTTGAGTTTGCTTTCGACTAAGCAAGACAAAAACAACTGACAGAATCAGGCAACCAATACCTAGCCAATCACCAGTTTTTGTATAGAACGTATTAGCGTAAGTGAGCGGAACCGAACCCAATAACGTGGTCTTCTGGCCGTTGGCAGTGCTGGCTTCAAAACATACCCGACCTGTGTAATCGCTGATGGTTAACCGGCCATGTCGGGCTGCCCGCACCAGTGATACCCCATTCTCAACGCTTCTTAAGATTGCCATACGGCTGTGAAGCCAGTCGTCTACTACGAAATCGTTGGCAGGTATGAACAGAATACGGGTATGTCTATGGCCGTATTGACGTATATATTGCGGAAAGTCAAGGTCTTTGCAGATAGCTACCCCGGCAGACAGGGTGTTGAGCAGAAATACCCCTAGCTGATGACCCGGCGTAAACGCATCCTCGAAGCCCCGAACCAGATGCACCTTATTGTAGTTCGCTACCATTAGACCGGCGGGGTCAAATACTAATGCTGCGTTGCGGGCCAGGCTGTCCTGGGTGGTAGTGCAGCCCACAATTAAATAAACCCGGTTACGCCGAGCCACCTCGCCCAGATAAGACACCATGGGCGCATAAACCGGGCCATTCAGTCGTAGGGCTCCTTCGGTCAGCACAACGACGGCCGCCCCCTTTTTAGCTAACCGATCAATTTCTTCTACGTACTGTGCGGTAACCCATTTCACCTGCGGAAGCGTTGCCTGGGCTGGCCGGTGGTGAACGCCCTGATTCAATGTCACAAGTCCTACAGTAACCGACTCCGGGGCCGGGGGCTGTCCTATCCGGTGGATACCGTACATAAATGCTGACACTGTCAATACGATTACTGAAGCAGCCAGATAGGCAAGACCCGCCGAGTTGCACCGATACATTCGCCAGCCAACGGCCACGGCAGAAGGCAACAAACTGACCAAAAACGTAATACCCAACAGACCCGCCACAGAAGCGATCTGAACAAGGGGTAGTACATTTGCCTGTGAATAGGCCAGACTGGTGGCCGTTCCGTCGTGCGAGAAATTGAACAACAGGTACTCAAACGCCGTAAAAAAAGCTGGGTATGCAAACGCTGTGTACCACGCGCTGGACGAAAGCACCACCCGCCGGGTCTCCGTGACGATACAGACAAAGGCAAGTGTCAGCCCCAAGACGATGAGTATAGCTAGTCCAGTTGTCGTTACGGTCTGTAGATAAGAAAACCAACTAAGTCGTCCCAGTAAATACGCTCCGAACGCAGCCCAATAACTAATTTGATACGTGTGATAAACTGCAATAAACAGTACTGGGATGGGTGCAATCCAAACCAGAAACCAGTAGTCGCCGGTAAGGCCGTTGCCGAAATACCAGCATAGACCCGACCCGAGAATACTGCCCATCAGCCATAACCAGTTAACATTTTTCTTAAAGAATTTGAGGTTTGACATGGTTTAACAAGCGATGATTATGTTAAGTGGACTGGCTGGTTGTAGATAAGCTATTGATTTCCCATTCAGCGTCGGCGATAATGAATGCAATAACGAAGAAGGCAGCGGCACCCCATAGTAGACATTGCTGCGACCAGAAGCCGCCAGTCCAATAAAGACAATGCCAAGAGCAAAGAAGGGTAAGTAGGGACGTCTCAAAATTATGAGAGGTCAAAAGTTGTATAATTAAACGTTATGTAAAGTTGGCTAACCAAATATAGCTTTTGTGCTTTATGCAATAACAATCAAAAAACCCAGCGGAGTCAGTTCGCGCTGGGCTTTTTATCTTGATCTAATTTAAGCATCAATCCTGAAAGAGATTTTCCGTCTTATCGAAGAAACTCTCACGTTCTTGATGGGGCAGGAAGTTCGGTGAGTTGCTGTTGGAAATTTAATTCGTTGCTACGGACTGGACATCCCTTCCCACCCATAAGCACGCACCATTAAGAGCCCGGCAATTATCGTTCAGATATAAACAAACGCGTTACCCGATGGAATATAGGAGCACTTGATACCGGGTAGTTTGGGTTGCAGCCAGGATACCAGCCACTCCATGCCAGGCGCTTCACTCATGATATGGCCAAGTACAACAAGGGATATGGTCTGGCCTTGCCGACGGGCATCCCGTATATACTCAGGTGTTTCCCACTCACTGACTTCTCCACACAAAACCACATCAGGTTTTACCTTCTCAATCGCGGCAATCTGGTTTCGTCCTCCCGATGCTCCCGGCAAGAGCAACAGGCGCCGGCACGACTGCGCTGGATCGCCCACGACCCGCACCAGTTTTATGCCTAGCTTGGCTTTGGTGTGGGCAATGAGTTTGTGAAGTGGGACAGGCGACAAGGTGAGTACGTCTGGATTGTTCCTATCCGCATATTTCGACCACCCTAATGCATTCATAACCCCGGTTCGGATGCCGTCTGGCCGGTGCGTATGCCAGTAATCGTGGAAACGCCAGACTGCAATGCCGTGTTTAATCAGCAAGTCATATTTATGACGAAAAACAGGATCATTTTTCAACCAGTCGGTTTCATCCAAATGGTTATAGAAAGTTGGTTCGTGAACAATAATGAAATTAGCTCCGGCGGCAATAGCCTGATGAATTACGTCTGTTGTGGCAAACATGGTCGAAACAATGCCAGTCACCGTCTGGGAAGCGCTACCCGTTTTTAACGTATCGACGGTCTTGGCAAACGGTGCACCCGGTATGGTGGCAAGAATCAAGTCCATAACCTGTTGAACAGTCATGGATTGCTGACCAGCTTGCTTGGGTTGGGCATGGGTTATAACGGGGGTACTCAGAAACATAGACGTAGCAGCGGCTTTGGTCATTGTACTGACGAAGGTTCTTCGGCTGGTGGGGTTGAATTTATTCATTGATTGTAGGGTAAAAGGCGGCTTCTCTACAGCGTAGGAAGGATACAAAAAAATATTAGGCTAAACGTAAAAGCAGTAAGACTTCAAGGTATTGCAAAAGTCGCACGTAGCATCAATTGCACTAGCAGTCCAGCCTTTACAGAAATCACCCATAGACAAAATACCCGGCAACTTGCCGGGTATTTTGTCTATGGGTACTGGTTCACTAAGGTTAGTTTATTGCTTATCGTCTTTCAATGTTGATAGGAAACTAACCACATCCCGAATTTCCCGTTTAGTGAGGAGATACTTCATTTCAGGCATACTTGATGGAGAATTGGTTCGCTTTGCAATTTGATCTTTACGAATAACAGCATTGGGCTGATTGCCCACTTTTACCGATACGTCCGTATTGGTTTCCTCCTGCAAAATACCGCTCACCGTTTTGCCATTTTTCAGCTTCAGGTCAACCGTTCCATATCCAGGCGCTAAACGGGCACTCGGGTTTATCAAGGCTTCCAATAGCTGCTCACGCGTTAGTCGACTGGCCACACCGTTTAGCCGGGGACCAGCATCGCCACCCAGGTCATCGTAGGCGTGACACCGAATACATTGCGCCGTTTGGTGGCGAAAGAAAATGCGTCGCCCCAGATCAGGTTCTCCACCGATTAAACTACCCTTGTACGTAGCGGCAACAGCATCCGGTGATAGTTTGGCGGTGATTGCTTTATGACGGGCCAGTAACTCGGGTGAATGACTACTCTCGATGGCTTCTTCCAGCTCAAGTTGAAGTTCAGCATCCAGCGTACCGGCCGACATCTTT
>DATHAW010000234.1:0-3231 GCA_035296465.1 Spirosoma sp. | reverse complement strand
ACGGGGGCTAGCCGTCCGGTTAATTTAGTGGTCAGATCGCCCGCCAGCCCGATTGCCCTCGCCACGAGGGGGGGCAGGGGCAACCTCGGCGGCCGCACGTGCATAATCGTGGCCATAAGACCAAAGGCTTCCTGATAACTCAGGTTCTCGTGGCCCAGAATATACGACTCGCCTAGGCGGCCCATTGTCAGGGCATTGACGGTGGCTGTCGCTACGTCGGCCACGTGAACATAGTTTTTTCCTCCTCTTGGTACGCCTGCTATTTTTTGCCGGTACACCGCGAGCAGTAAAGCATTGGACGTAATCCGGTAGTCGAGCGGACCAATCATAAAGGTTGGATGCACCAGCACAACGGGCAAACCGTCTTTCCGCCCGGCCTTGAGTACCAAATCGGTGGAGACTCGTTTGCTGTCCATGTAGTCGGAACCGTAGCGGCTTCCCATGTAGGCACACAACTCATCGCCGGGTTTTTGTCTGCTGCCAAAGCCAAACACGTTGGCCGTTCCGACAAACACCAGCCGTTCGACACCCACCTGCACCGCTGCCGTTAGGACGGCCGCTGTTCCGTTAATATTAACGTCGACCACCGCCTGAGACCGCGCCGGATTAACCTGCGCCCGCGCTCCGGCATGGATCACGTAATCGCAGCCGTAGGCAGCGGCCCGCACGCTGGTTGGATCGCGGAGGTCGCCGGACCATACATCCACCGCTAAGCCGTCGAGTGCCCGCTGGTCGGTACCGTCCCGCACCAAAGCCCGCACCGCGTAATTACGTCGGAGCAGTTCACGGCACACATGACCGCCCAAAAATCCGTTCGCACCTGTCAGCAGCACTGTTTTCATTCGTTGGTAGCTGGGTCAGTCGTAAGCTGGCCCGTCAGTTTTTGCCGTATTATGACGATTGACACACGGCTGCCTGAGCATTCGTTTATAGGTTTGGGCAATGCGGGCTGGGTTCACCTTCATAAAAAACAGGGAGAACGCAGCCAGGTTGGCCACCTGAACCCGCAGCCAGCTATTGGCCTCGTACTTGCGAGCCGACACAACCACATCTTTGGGAATGATGCAGAAACGGCCTGACGCACGAATGCGAACAATAATGTCGAAATCTTCCATGATAACGTATCGCTCCTGAAAACCACCCAGTTGGTCGAACAGCGCCCGCGTAATGAACAGCGTCTGATCACCACCACGGCTCATCAGGCCCGGAAAGCGGGTGCCGTAGCTATTCAGGCGCAGCAGCGGGTGGGACGAAGCAAAGCGAAACCGGTAACAGCCCGCGTCGTTGCCGTTGGTGATGGCCTGCTGAATGTCGCTCACAAAATCAGGATGTATATGTACGTCGGCATGAACGAAATACAGCAGCTGACCCGACGTGAGGCTGGCCCCGTAATTCATCTGGCAGGCCCGCCCGCGCTGGGGCGAGTTGACTACCTGTGCCCCGGCCTGCCGTGCCAGCTCAACGGTACGGTCGGTGCTGCCGCCGTCCACCACCAGTAGGTCAGCCAGCCTATCGCGGCCATACGTTTGCAGGTCAGAGACAAGCCTGCCGATGGTATCGGCTTCATTAAACGTTGGTATAATGACGCTAATTGTCATATAGTAAGCGGGTGCGTCCACCGTTCATCGTGCCTAAAACGCTTCTCCCAGCGTCAAATATAGACCAGTTGACTGTTTGCCAAATCCATAATCGGCGCGGATGTTCAGTCCGTCATTGTTGATACGAATGCGTAACCCAGCACCATAGGCGGCTTTTGGGTCGTTGGCCCGGAACAAACGCCGGTGGTCGCCCAGAATGCCTACCCCGCCAAAAACCACTCCCGACAGCCGTTTCCAGATAGTAACGCGGGCTTCGGCCTGGAGCAGGGCCAGGTTATCGTCGCGGTAGCGGCCCTCGTAGTACCCCCGGAGCCGTTTTCCGCTCCCCACCAGGGATAACGCACTAAAGGGAGCCGCGCCACTGGTCATACTTACGACGTAATTGAGCGCCACGATTGCGCGCCGGTTTACTTTATGATACGACGATACATCTATTAGATACCGGCCGTACTGGAAATCGCTGCCGATGGCCCGGCCATGACCCAGATATGTCAGGTCGGCCACTATTCCTTTCGTTGGGTAAAAAACGGCATTTCGGGTATCGTAGAATAGACCCAGTCCGGCTCCGGCCATGCGTCCACCCAGCCCACCCGGTACGGTTCCGGTCGCGAGCAGACCACTGGGTTCAACCTGGGTGATGACGTAGTTTTCATACTCACCCCGCAGCCCGGCATATAGACCGGGCCGTATTCGGCGCAGCACATTGAGCCGGATGCGGGGATAATTGACCCCGTAATTTTCGGCCGGCACCTCCTGCTGGCCAACGCCGTAGAAGTTATACGTGTACTTATAATAGCCGGCTTCTCCGTATACGTAATAGGTATTACGGTCGTAGAAAAGCTGAAACGGTATAAATAGCAGCACCTGTTTATTCTGCGTGTAGGCTCCAAGTAGTTGCACGTTCGATGGGCGCGACTGGCTGGCCGGGTCGACGTAGCAGTTAAGCGTGTCGGATAGGTCGCGGGTGAAATCACGGGTAAAGCGAAAGGTAGCCGAAACGACTGCACCGTAAGCGAAGCGGGTTTCGGGCGTATAATACACGATGGGAAACGGAAACAGGCTCACCTGTTTTCGGGTAGAGTCTGGCGGTTGCGCAACTAAACCACTAAACGAACAAATAAAGACCAGGTAAGCAAGCATACAGCGATGCCCCATATAGTAGTGAACTGGTGCCAACTAATCCATATACGGGTAAACCGGTGGTAAAGGTTTTGTTAATGAGAACTATACGCTTACCGGGCCACATCGCCTGAAAAAATCTGTGCTGGCACGTAGTGCCAATTCGTGGCTGGTGTACTTTTACGGTATGTCAACCGTAACGATTGCCCCCCTCGCCGAAAGTCTGCCCACTTTTTTGGACTCCGCTGACTTTTCGGCTGTTGCCGTCATCGTCGACAACCACACGTTTCGATTTTGTTATCCTGAGCTAAAAGCGATGTTGCCTAAACATACGCTCGTCAGGATAAAGGCGGGTGAAGAGCAGAAGCACCTGGCCACCTGTGAACTGATCTGGGATGCCCTCACCCGCGCCAACTTCGACCGTCATGCCGTAGTGCTTAATCTGGGCGGGGGCGTTATCGGCGATATGGGGGGATTCTGCGCGGCTACTTACAAGCGTGGCATTGCCTTTGCC
>DATHAW010000233.1:0-3231 GCA_035296465.1 Spirosoma sp. | reverse complement strand
ATCGGCGATGATCTGGAACGCATCGGGCCATGAAATAGGCGTGTAGTGAGTGGCACCGGGCCGTAACACCAGGGGGTGCGTCAGGCGGCCGGCACTGTTAAGGTCGCGGTCGGTCATGTGCGACAAGTCCATCACACTGTGCTTCGCAAAGAAATCAGGGTCAGCCCGACGCGTATCTGCATCTGACGCTGTGGCTTTGGCCCCGTTTTCGCAGAACTCGGCTATAGAACGGTCACCGTCAGGGTCGGGCCAAGCGCAGGACGAGCAGTCGAAGCCGTCTTTTTGGTTTAGTTTCAATAACGCATGTGTACCACGTCCCACGCCGGCCTCGCCCCACGAAAACTCCATGGACTTTAAGACGGCCGTTACCCCGGCGGCCACCGTAGCGGGCTTACCAAGCGTTAGACCCGTAAACGCTTCGGGTGGTTGAGCCAGTATCGGATTTTTGTGTTTTGCACCAATGTTGTCAGGAGCCGGAAAAACGCGCTTGTCGGCATCTGGTTTGCCCTGTGGGTCATAATGGTCATTAGTTGGCAACGTACCCTGATCTGGCCGATCACCGCTCATAGGATTATTGGCAGCAGCGTCCTGATTTTCCGAATCAATAGGCTGCTGCTCGTTTTTGTTAGGCGTCTTTTCCATGCGTAACGGGTGCTACTAATCAGTTGACACCGTAGCCCAAATAACTCGCTGATAGAGGATGGAGTTTAAGCCTGATCTGAGAAATGTGTTTGGGCGGCTACCTGTTTGACAGGTATTCGGCGCATTTTAAGGGCTTTTTGATTTTGACACCAGCACGAGGTTTGCTTCGTGATTAGCAACTATCAACGAGATGCACGACCCAGGCAACGGAGCAATCACTTTATTGCCGCCGTAGCCTCCGTTACTTTATCCGTATTGATAATATCGACACCTAGTTTTTTCAACTGCTTCCAGGCGTTGGGCATGTCGGGAATGGCCCAGAACCGTATAGGTTTGTTGTCACTATGGGCGCGCTTAATCACGCGTTTCAGCTTGTCCTTATCGGCATCGGGGATGTCGCCGGTGCCGTCCCAGCGGGAATACCCCCGGAACGTATCGCTGATGAGCGCTACGTATTTGAGCGTTTCATCGTCGTACACTTCGCTGGGCCTGCCGTCGAACTGAAGCAGCGGGAAATCGAGGTAGGTGCCGATTTTGGGCCGGTTGCCGCTGATAATCACCTGCACCGCTTTGGCATTGGCCGACCGGTTAAAACAGACCAGATGCTCCTGCAACCTGGCAATCAGCTTCGGCAGGACGTCGGCCGGGTTGTCTTTTATGTCGATGACCAGACTGAATGTATAATCCCTTGCCGGACTCACCTTGTCGGTGTACTGCGTGAACAGTTTTACGATTGGGTTTAGGTACAGCGAGTCGAGCGTGGGGGCACCGGCCTGCGGTTTATCGTGCGACACAACCAGTTTGCCATCCTGAAGCCAAACGTCTGCTTCGATAAAGTCGGCACGTTGCTCATAGGCCGTCACAAACGGCCGGGGCTGGGCGTAGTCGTTGTGCGCATGAATTTTCTGGGCATACAGACTGGTTGCAAACAGCCAGCTAATAATGAGCAAACTATAACGTATCATAAAGAAAAAGTTCATCGAGGTAGTGATTGGCTGGAAAGTTAAGCAACTGCGTCCGGTAGTTATCTTGGTGAGAAGGGGAGTTTTAGTGATTTCTAATTGTGAGCAGTTACCAGCGGATGGATAAAACGAACATCCGCTGGGTAGCCGGCCGCTACGCGTGAGCCAGAAAGAAGACAGATACCTCACTAACCAGCACGTAGTGGCACTGGTTATCGCTAATGACGACAAGACAAAATGCGACCTTGCCGTTTGCCCCCAAAACGCTATTTTTGGTCAAATTTTAAGTTTATGAACCCAGGATACTGGCTAACACTAACAGGCTTAACCATTGGGCAAAGTTTGTTAGGCCGTATTCGTTGACATGCACGAATGGATTTACTGAAGGGAAAAGTAGTGTTGATTACCGGCGCATCGCGTGGAATTGGCCGGGCAATGGCCCACAAATTTGCACAGGAGGGGGCGAATGTCGCATTCACCTATCTATCGAGCGTTGAGAAAGGGCTGGCATTAGAGGAAGAACTCAGGGCATTTGGCGGACAGATAAAAGGGTACCGCTCGGATGCATCGGACTACAAAGCTGCCGAGGAACTTGTTAATCAGGTGATTAATGATTTCGGAAAGCTCGACGTCCTGGTGAATAATGCGGGCATCACCAAAGATGGTCTGCTGATGCGAATGACGGAAGAGCAATGGGACACGGTCATTACCGTTAACTTAAAGTCGGTCTTTAACCTGACGAAAGCAGCCATCAAACCCATGATGAAGGCTAAAGTTGGTTCCATAATCAACCTGACGTCGGTAGTGGGCATTCGGGGTAACGCCGGACAAGCCAATTATGCGGCCTCAAAAGCAGGCATCATCGGGTTTACAAAGTCGGTAGCCCTCGAACTTGGGTCACGTAATATTCGCGCCAATGCCATTGCGCCGGGCTTTATTGAAACCGAAATGACTGACGAAATCAATGAGAAAGCCGTTGAAGAGTGGAAGCAGCAAATTCCCCTGAAACGGGGAGGGCAACCCGAAGAGGTGGCCGACTGCGCCGTTTTCCTGGCTTCTGACCGTTCCCGCTACATTACCGGGCAAGTGCTGCAGGTAGACGGGGGCATGTTAACCTAATGATGAATGATGAACGATAAATGATAATGTGGCCGGCACAGAATTATTAATCACTCATCGTTCTTCATTCATTATTACTACTATGCGTTCTGACGTTATTTTTCAATACTCCCCCTGGTGGATACTAGCGTGTCTACTCGTTGGAGCGGTCTATGCCGTGGCCATGTACCAGCCCTTATCATACTTGACCCGCCCAGGCCTGGCAGGCAATAGTAGTGGTTTAGTTGGCAGTTTCGACAAACGGACAACCTACGGCCTGGCAGCCCTGCGATTCGTGGTGGTGAGCTTGTTGTGCTTCCTACTGCTCAATCCGCTCATCCGCAGCCTGCGAACCCTGACCGAGAAGCCCAAAGTCGTGCTGGCCGTTGACAATTCGGAGTCCGTAGCCGCAGCAGGCAGGCCGGCGCTCAACCGGACACTGGCCGGCTTACAGGCCATTCGGCAGCAACTGGTTGCCAAAGGCCTGGACGTATCGGTGCGCACGTTTGGCGATACCATCACGAATGAG
>DATHAW010000232.1:0-1941 GCA_035296465.1 Spirosoma sp. | reverse complement strand
TCCATTAACCTATGGGTTTAGGGCGGGTGGCTTATGCCTTTTTAATTGACTGACGCCGAATCCTGGTACGTCGGTCTACTCAAAAACGCATAAGCCACCTGCTATAGACTCTTCTTTGAGTACGATGAGAAAATCGACAATTCAGTGGATGTTGGCCCTTGGGTGCTTGTGTATGACCCTGCCGACACAGGCTCAGGAACGCGGACGGTTCAAAAACAACCTGCGTATCGTGCCTAAAAATCGGCCCAGCACTACGTCGCCGGTCGTTGACCAGTCCCTGAAAGGCGAGGAAATGTTTGAACAGGAACCCGCCAACCTGCGCTACAACAACCAGTTTGAACCCAGAAAAAAACTAAATCCGGTCGTTAGTGAAGATACCAGCCAGATCGACCAGGGCGAAACCAGCGTTGTCGAAGTGATCGACTCGGTGCTGGTTGGCACCGAATGGGTGAAAATCGCCGATTATTATGCCGTGTGGGATTCGCGCACGATTGACCCCTACAACATCAACCCGCTGGAATTTAACGAGGCCATCGACATCAAACTGTATGACCCACCCGCCAACCGGTTTTGGTCAGCCCCCCTGGAAGAAGGCAAAATGACGTCGAATTTCGGGTATCGCTGGGGACGCTGGCATACCGGCGCCGACCTCGATCTGGAAACCGGCGATCCCGTCTACGCAGCCTTCGATGGAATTGTGCGGGTTGTTGGCTGGGATGGCAACGGCTACGGCCGCTACGTACTGCTCCGCCACTATAACGGACTAGAAACCCTCTATGGGCACCTGTCCAAACAAACCGTTGAAACGGGCCAGCTCATCAAAGCGGGCGACCAGTTAGGGCTGGGTGGCAACAGCGGCCGGAGTTACGGGGCACATCTGCACTTCGAAACCCGCTTCGAGGGCAACCCTTTTAGTCCACTCAATATCTACTCGTTCCCGGCCAACACCATTAACTCCGACCATTTTGTGCTCACCAGCAACGTTTGGGATTACCTGCGTGGGGGGCGCACGTCGGACATTAGTTTCAAGCCCAAAATGAAGCGGACGGTACTGCACCGGGTCCGCTCCGGCGAGACAGTGTCGAGCATCGCCAGCCGCTATGGCATGTCGGTATCGGCCTTAACGCGCAAAAATCACCTCACCTCGCGAGCCCGCATTCGGCCCGGACAAAAGCTCAGAGTGAATTAACAATGGCTCAAAAACTATAAGGAAAACACACAACATTGTCCGCACAAATTAATACTGTACCCAGTCTATTGCCCAGATATCTCGGCTCCTGATTTGATTGCCACGGCTGAGCCATCGGCCAGAAAAACCGATTGGGGGGGCTGCTCGAAAAATGGGGCAAATGAAGCCCCGTACAAGGTTGGCACGTTGCAGTGAACGGCGTAGTCCTGCACGGGATAAATGGACCAGGGTGGATGAACAACTTCGTACTCGGACGTTCGCTGCCCGCCTTTCTGCCCCGACGAACGCTTCGTGTAGCCCCAGTAGTGCTCGGTAATGAATGCTTCTTCGCTGTCGGGCACCAGCGCGTGACCAGCCCGGTTGGCCCGGACGCGGATAAAATTCCAGTCAGCGCCAACCTTCCACTCATACTGAATGACCTGCGAATCGTTTGTTTGCTGCCACTGGTGGCGCATTGAATGCGTAGCATAGGGTTCGCCATAGAGCGTGTTGGCAACCAGCGTAATCGCCCACTTCGGCACGATCTCCTTCACAAACACGACACCCCGTTTCCATCCGGTGCTGGTCTTACGTCGAACATAGAACCGGAGGTTGAACTCCTCAAACTCCTGGTGGAAGGGCACGGCGACTGCCCCGAACATTCTGACGCGCTGAAAATAAAACCCGACCAGACTGCCGTAATACGTACCGTTGAACTCGTCCAGTTCCGTACCGTAGGGCACAAGCGGCTCCAGCACCCGGCGGTCGATGGC
>DATHAW010000231.1:0-2960 GCA_035296465.1 Spirosoma sp. | reverse complement strand
TATTGCTCCTGACTAATCACGCATCACTAATAACGCTTAATGGATCATTTTCTCGATTGGAATAACCAGAATTCCCTGGGCACCAGCGGCCCGGATGGCTTCAATGTTTTCCCAGAACTCGTTTTCATTCAGCACGGAATGCACCGAACTCCAACCCTCCGTAGCCAGGGGTGTAACGGTCGGGCTTTTCATGCCCGGCAGCAGCGCCGTTATCCGATCCAGAGCCTGGTTGGGCGCGTTCAGCACGATATATTTGTTGTTCTTGGCCGCCTGCACCGACTTGATGCGGAACAGGAGTTTATCGACCAACGACTGTTTTTCCGCATCCAGTTCGGGACGGGCAATGAGAATGGCCTCCGACCGAAAAATCGTTTCCACTTCCTTCAGGCCATTGCTCAGCAGCGTACTGCCCGAACTGACAATGTCGCAAACAGCTTCGGCCAGGCCAATGCTCGGCGCAATCTCCACCGACCCGCTAATCTCGTGGATGTCGGCCCGGACACCCTGCTCCGCCAGGTAATTACCGAGCAGATTTGGATAGGACGTAGCGATGTTTTTCCCTTCCAGATCCTGAATGCCGGCCCAGTCAACGCCACGGGGAATAGCGATACTCAGGCGGCACTTCGAAAAGCCAAGTTTATGGACGGTCACTACCGGCCGGCCGGTTTCAACGGATACGTTCTCGCCGACGATACCCAAATCGGCCACGCCATCTTCGACGTAGCCGGGGATGTCGTCGTCGCGCAGGAACAGGAATTCCGCCGGAAAATTTGACGATACCGACTTGAGTTTGCCGGTTCCGTAATCGAAGCGGATACCACACGCTTTAAAAAGCTGGTAGGAATCCTCGCTCAAGCGGCCGGACTTTTGAAGGGCAATGCGTAATAGGGAAGACATACGTGGTAAAAAGATGAATCAGCCCCTGTTCGGGCCTATCGGGCCCGACGTATTAGTCAATGATTCAGACGATGGAGGGGCAAAAGTACGGAAAAACAGGACGGCCAGCGCGTTGCACTGGCTTAGCAGCCGCTATGGTGGCGACGATGTCGGAAGAAAGAAGCGTTAGCCCGTTGGAGAATCATGCGGCAAAGGTAGAACGCGTCAATTAAACCACCAACGTTTTTAGGCAACTAACGCCTTTTTCATACCTGTCACCGTACGGCTGATCGGGAGAAATGACACACGTGGAAGCAGCATACAGTTTCTCAAATTACCTCACCCTACACATCGTCTCCTTAAGCCGCAAGGGCAGTCCCATCGGCTTACACCGTCACCCTTACCTCTACTGCCTTGCGGTAGGCCCCCATTCCCCATAAATAACTGGCTAAGGCCAGTACACTGCCGCTGACCATGACGATTGCCAGCGACTTATGGATTTCGTTTTCGTTGTGGAAGACGTAGTCTGTCAGCAGGGCCACCAGCGTGGGGCCAAAGCCGAGGGCAATCATATTCAGAATGAGCAGATAGATAGCCGACGCTAATGCCCTGGCCTGATTGGGCATAATTTCCTGAATGGCCGCCGATGATGCACCCAGCGGAAAGGCAACAAAGAAGCACGGAATGGCCAGCAGACCAACCGCTACGTTCGGGTTGGTTAGCAGGCAAATACCCGAACTCAGCCCAATACCGACAGCCGCAATGACGCCAACGCGTAGTTTACCATCGGTATAACCCCGACGCGTTAAGCGGTCGGCCAGGCGCCCGCCGAGCAGGATACCCGCCGTGGAAAAAACCGTAATCACCAACCCGTAGAGCAGGCCAATCTGACCACTGGTCCAGCCAAACCGACGTACGAATAAGGTTGGCATCCAGGCTGTACTGGCATAGGCAACCATCGACACGAACGTAATGCCAAGAGTAACGCCAAAGAAGGCCCGCCGTTTCTGCCCGATGAGCCGAAAAACGTCACTGAAGGACATCGTCTCAATTTGCCCGTCGGCATTAATGAGCAGATTCCCCCGAACCGGTTCGCGCACCAGCCACCGCACCAAGACAGCCAGCAGCAAACCCGGCAGTCCGATGTAGACAAAAATCAACTGCCACGAAAAAATCGTCCCAACAATCGGCAGCGTCACCGTAGCGGGGCCGCTGCCCATGCCAACCAGCGCAGCGCCAATCAGCACGGCAATGCCCGAACCCAAGTAAATACCCGCCGAATACACGCTGATGGCTGTCGCTAGTTTCTCCTTGGGAAAGTAGTCACTCAGCATAGAATAGGCAGCGGGCGAAAGCGCAGCCTCCCCTACCCCAACGCCAACACGAACCAGAAAAAACTGGGTGTAGGTTTTCACCGCACCCCCAAGCGCGGTCATCAGGCTCCAGGCCGCAATTCCCCATACAATGATGTTTCGCCGGTTGGCGCGGTCGGCCCAGCGCCCAATGGGTACGCCCAGCAAGGTGTAAAACAGGGCAAAACTAAGACCCATCAGCAAACTCACCTGCGTATCGGTGAGGTGCATATCGCGCTTGATTGGCCCCACCAGCAGGCTCAGAATCTGCCGGTCGACGAACGACGAGACATACGCCAGCATAAGCACAAAAACGACGGACCAGGAGTAACGTAATGACGGTTGCGATGGGGGGCTCATAGAAGGCAGGGTTTATTATTCCAAAGCCAGGTACCTGTTTTTCTTACCATTACGTTAGGGTCAGCCGATCAGTCTGGCGACCGCTGCAGACAGATTGGGGCGCAAATAGAAACGCTCTCTTGTCGAGTCCACACGGGCAAGGCAGGACAGACTTAAGAATAAATATTTACTACACAGCCAATTACAATATAGACAAGACCGCTACTTGTTGTGATTTATTGACTAGTAAAGCGGGCGACTAAACGGTCATTACGTATCTTTGCGTATGCTTTTTGAACAGATACAACAACGCACAGAAACAGTTGCATTGCCCATTATGGAGTCTTTTTACACCATTCAGGGCGAAGGAGCGCAATCCGGCCGGGCCGCTTA
>DATHAW010000230.1:0-4781 GCA_035296465.1 Spirosoma sp. | reverse complement strand
GTCAAAGACTTTAAACAGTTTGCCAGTACAACACCCAATGTCATGCTGGAAGCCGACCAAAAATCGCCCGAACGAATTTTGAGGCTGGTGACAAATGACATGGAAACGAAGTAAACTGGTCTCTTTTGTACCACTTGACCTATCAACTCTTGCGTTAGTTTTGCTCCTAACAGACAACAAAAAAGACGGCTATGGTACAGAAAAATGAAGTTGAAAAAACCATTAAAGATTTAGAAAAAGCAGAGACTGAGGCTTTTCTCAATGAGGATTACGAAGGGCTTAACAGAATTTGGCACTCGGAATTTTCTGTCAACACCCCCTTAAATATCATCCTGAAGACGGCAGATATTCAGGGTACTATGAAGGCGGGCTTGATTCGATATTCGTTACTAGAACGTAACATTGAACAAATCATGCTACATGAACATGTTGTAGTGACTTTAGGCCATGAGTTGACGATACCGATAGATGACGCCCCGATGGCAGGCAAAAAAGTAACCCGTCGATTTACTAATATCTGGGTAAAGGAAGGGGATAGGTGGCAGATGTTCTCCCGGCATGCTAGTAACTCACCTGAAGAATAAATTCAGACTACGCTTCATCTTCAGGAAAACTATCCAGGCATAAGGTGTAGAATTTAAACAGCACGTTGCTGTTTCTACTGTAATCTGTGTGCAAATCGCTGGTTAATGTACTTCACTCTATAAAGCAAAATGCCAATATGAGCGATGTAAACTCATGTTGGCATTTTGTACTTTGAGGCTGGTAATCCTATAACTTATTTTTTCATACTCGCCTTGGCGTTGGCGGGCGCTACGGCCTTGTTGGGTTGTGTGGCGGCCTGCTGCTTTTTATGAAAGGCGATAAAATTCTCTATCTCTTCGACGGGGAGCTTGCGGGCAATAATCTTCTTCGACTTATCCAGTACATAGACTGTTGGCGTAGTCCAGACGTCGTACTGCTGTCGGTAGTTGATGCGAGATGCGTAATCGTAGCCGTTAAGGGCTTTTTCGAGCTTGAACTCCTTAATAAATTTCTTCCATTCCTCCGGACTGTCCTCAACCGGGATCGCCAGCACCTCAACGCCCTTCCCTTTGTTAGCGTCCACGTATTTCTTCAGCTTGGGGGCACTGTCGCGGCAATGCCCGCAGTGGGGCGCATAAAAGAACACGACGGTATAGTCGGCTTTGATGGCCGAGAGGGAAATGGGCCGGCGCAGGGTGTCGCTCACCGAAGGCGAAACGAGCGTTTTGCCAACCAGGGTGGGTTTAAGCGTAGCCACGCGCTCACCTATTTTTCGTATCGTTGAGGTGTCGGTGGTGGGCATAACGCCGGTGGCGTAGTATTTCTCGAACATGTGAACGTAGAGACCATCCGTTCCCATCACTTTGGGTTGCTCATACTGGCTCGTTATGTACCAGATGGTGTAGGCTTTGACCTCCTTATTTTTGCCCGAGATGGCCTTGCCCACCATATAATCGGCTTCCTTAATGAGCGAATCCGGATTTTGTACGGTCAGTTCTTTCAGATACCGGTCAATCTTGGTTTGCAGCAGGGGCGACCTGACGAACCGTTCGTCGGCAAAATCGTAATTGTCCCAGAAGTGGCTTTTGAAATAATTGAATACCCACACCGAATCGGGGCGGCCGTTGGCGAGTTTGGGCGCGGGTGGTGCCTCCGGCTCAGCTGATGCGTTTATGAGTTTAAC
This sequence comes from Spirosoma sp., assembly GCA_035296465.1. Classification (GTDB taxonomy): domain Bacteria; phylum Bacteroidota; class Bacteroidia; order Cytophagales; family Spirosomataceae; genus Spirosoma. The sequence goes on along the minus strand of DATHAW010000230.1, from coordinate 3,073 downwards.
CGCGAATGTGCTGGCGTTCTCTTTCAGAAATAGCTCGCGCTGGGTCTGGGCCTGTTTTTGCAGGGCAGCCATCTGCTGATTATATAAGCCCGCCGACGTGGCATCGGTACGTTGTTTCCGTTGGGTGTTCAGCGCCTGTGCTTCTTCGTTGAGTTTGCTCAGTTGCTGCTGATAGGCGTAAAATAATTCATTCTCTTTTGAGCCAGTTATCTTCATGTTTTTAATAACATTCGACGTATCGGTCTGAAACGAAAACTGCTGGCTGGCATCGGGAAGCAAAAACTGAACGTACCCGTGTTTAGGCATAACTACCAGATATAGTCCGGTAGGCAGTGTTTGTTTGCCATCGAATAGAAAGTTACCTGCCCCGTCTACCCGGGCGGTATCTTTCGGAATGTACTGCGTAGCGCCAAAATAATGCGCCAGCACCACCGTAGTGTCCTTAAGGCCATTGACCCGCCCGGTTATTCTGAATCCATTTGGTTGTGAGCTTGGCGACGATTGCGCCCAGGCAGCCGTAGAGAGCAGTAAAGCAGTGAGGACAGGTAGAATCAACTGTTTCATAGGGGCAGGAACGTACCTTCGTGTCGGCACATGAACAAAATTAAGGCTTTTGCCTGATCTTACTGCCTCTAAAACGCTTGTCCTGTTCTGCGTAGTCTATGTTTTATTTCTTTTCCAAAACCCTGAATTACCTGCTTACGCCTATTGGCTGGCTCGTTGCGGTGCTGCTGCTGGCTTTTTATACAAAAAATTTGGTACGCAGGCGTCGGATGATTGGGGTTGGGCTGGCTATCTTATGGGTGTTTGGTAATCCGGTGCTGATGAACGAACTGACGCTGCGGTGGGAGTATCCTATTCGGGAAATATCAGCCGTGCGGAGCGGGCCTGACCCGGCTCTGCCCATTGCTGTTTTGCTGACGGGAGGTATGGTCAATATCTCAAAAGAAGTGTCGGCTGACCGGTTTCTGCTGGGTCACGAAGCCGACCGGGCCGGACAGGCACTGTACCTGTATAAAACCGGAGCCATTCAAAAAATCCTGATTAGTGGTGGCCCCGGCGACCTGCCCTTTCAGCGGAAACCCCTGGGTGATGAAGGAGAGATGACCGCCCGGTTTCTGATTGTGGCGGGCGTCAATCCGGCCGACATCGTGCTGGAACCCAAATCCCGCAATACGCACGAAAATGCCCTGTTCTCGGCCCGTATGCTCCATGACCGATTCAAAACAAACCGCTGCCTTTTGGTTACGTCGGCTATGCACATGCGCCGGGCGGTGGCGTGTTTCAATAAGGAAAACGTGCAGGTGATGCCCTTTCCGGGTGGTTTCCTGAGCAGCCGTCGGTCCTTCGAGCCGGGTGAGTACATCCTGCCCCGTGAGAAAACCTTCGCCGAATCGCTGGCCCTGGTGAAAGAGGTGGTGGGGTACGTGGTGTACCGGGTAATGGGGTATGTGTGAATTATACCGAAAGGATCTTTACCATCCTAAGCAGATCTTCGTTGATGGGCTTGGGCAGGCGGATCGTGTCTCTGAAAGGCGTATAAACCAGTTCGTTATTAACCACGCCAGCCATAACATTTTTTTCCCCGTTCATTAGCCCTTCCAATGCACCCAGGCCCAATCGGCTGGCCAGAATCCGGTCGTAGGCGGTTGGAACGCCCCCCCGCTGAATATGCCCCAGCGTGGTAACGCGCATGTCAATGTCTGGTTGTACCTGGGTCCGTATTTTCTCGGCTATTTCGTTTGCATTGCCTTCTTCTTCGCCTTCTGCCACGACAATGATGGAAGAGGCTTTTTGGCGGCTCCAACCGGCTTTCAGCGTTTCAACAACTTCGGAGATGGGCGTCAAGACTTCGGGCACCATCACCAACTCGGCACCGCCCGCAATGCCCGACTGAATGGCAATGTAGCCGGAGTCGCGCCCCATTACTTCAATAAAGAAAATACGGTCGTGGGAGTCGGCCGTGTCACGTATTTTGTCGATGGCTTCGAGGGCCGTGTTCACGGCCGTATCAAACCCAATGGTATAGTCAGTGCCGTATAGGTCATTATCGATGGTACCGGGGGCACCAACGGTGGGAATACCATATTCATCGTAAAAGAGCGTAGCGCCGGTAAAGGTACCGTTGCCGCCGATGGCCACTAATCCCTCGATACCGAATTTCTGGAGTTGGTCGTGGGCTTTTGCCCGTCCTTCGGATGTCATGAATTCTTTACTGCGGGCCGACTTCAGGATGGTGCCACCCCGCTGCACGATGTTGCTCACCGAATGCGACGACATCTGAAAAATGTCGCCGTTTATCATTCCGTTATACCCCCGGCGGATGCCAAATACCTCAATGCCGTGGTAGACCGCCCCCCGGACAACCGCCCGGATGCAGGCGTTCATACCCGGTGCATCTCCACCCGAGGTAAAAACAGCAATTCGTTTCATTGGTTAAGTCTATTTTTTATCGAAAAAGCACCAGAAGGTAGGGCATTGATGGTATCAACCCCGCAAATTTATCCGCATTTCCCAATCAAACGGTAGCGCGGGGCTAATTATCCCGGGTGATTCACCAAAATTTAAACGTTAAATAACCGACAAAGTGCGACGAGGTCTGGAGAGAATGGTGGATAGATACGATACTATACGTTGGCGGTGCACTCCGGTTCTTCAAAATGTGCGGATCGCCAGAGGATCTTTCCATGATTGATCAAGGTAGGCAACAAGCCAAAGTGGTTGACCAGCACCTTAAAGCGATCCAGCAGTGATCGGCGATGCTGCTGAACCGACAAGCCACCCAGTAGATAACGGCACAGGACAAAGGGTAAAAACTCAACGGTTTGCGCTGCTTTCAAACACCGGATCTCCCAGTCCAGATCAGCGCTGAGGTTATCAGTCGGATAATCGGGCGCTATAGCCCGTTTTACTACGAATGCCTGATGACATACTTTCATGCCCAGGGCCATATCGCGCCAGGTAAGAGTATGGGGCAACACGTGGGGCGTTACGGAGCTGCGAAGACCAACGGGCGTTCCGGAGTGCACACCGCCATCATCACGAACGAACAGCGCATCGCTGTACAGGACAT
>DATHAW010000229.1:0-5731 GCA_035296465.1 Spirosoma sp. | reverse complement strand
CCTTGTTCATATGGAATGAGTTTATTTAGCCAAACAATATCAGTAGTTTCCTGCAATTCCAATGCTTGTCCCCCAACGTGTCATTTCCGTCGTACCCTCGCAGACCGAACTGCTGTTTGACCTCGGTCTGGATAAAGAGATAATTGGCATTACTAAATTCTGCATTCACCCGGCCGATAAGGTCAGGGGTAAAACCCTCGTCGGCGGCACCAAAACGCTGCACCTCGACCAGATTCATTCGCTCCGGCCTGACTTTATCCTCGCCAATAAAGAAGAGAATTCCCGTGAACAGATTGAAGAACTTCAGCGCCATTGTCCCGTTCACGTCACCGACATTAGTACGCTCTATGATGCGCTGGCAATGATCCGTGAGGGCGGAAAACTGGTCGGAAAAGCGCAACAGTCCGACCAAATGGCTCAGCAGATTGTGTCTTCGTTTTCTTCTCTCTCCCCGCCAACAGCCCAGTCTTCCGTTGCTTACCTCATCTGGCGCAAACCTTATATGGTAGCCGCTGGAGATACCTTCATACACACTATGCTCGGAGCTGCCGGATTCCAAAACGCTTTTGCCGGACACCTCCGCTACCCAGAAGTTTCGCCCGACGATCTGCGGGCCGCCAGTCCTGACCTGATTTTCCTATCATCGGAGCCATACCCATTTACGGAGAAGCACATTGCCGAATTGCAGGCCATTTGCCCCTCGGCACGGGTGCGAGTGGTAGATGGGGAGATGTTTTCCTGGTACGGTAGCCGGTTGTTGCGGGCAGGCTCTTATCTTAGGAACTTGCAGAACGAAATAGCTACATGACCGCTTCGATCACCCACACACTTTCGGTTGCGTCTATCAACCTGATTCTGTTTGCAGCCCGCCAGCGCGGAGCCGATGCCAACGCACTGGCGCAGGCAGTAGGCATCACGGCCGAACAACTACGCGACCCCGACGGGCGGGTGTCCATTCGGCAAATTCAGGCTCTTTGGCCAGAAGTCGTAAAGGCAACCGGCGATCCACATATAGACCTCAAAATTGGCGAAATGATCAATCCAGTGGCCGTGGGCGTTCTGGCCTACGTAATGATGCACAGCCCGACACTAGGGCAGGCTTTTGAGAAACTATGCCAATATCAGGACATCGTATGCGATGGTATCCGCACTACTAGTCAACGATTCGGCAATCAGTTTAGGCTGTCGCTGCAACTCACCAGTCCCGATATTATTTATCCCGAGTATGCCATCAATTCCGAGTTGTCAGTCTATCAGGCCGCCATCCGGGCCATGACGGGGCTAAATCTGTCGGCTTTAGAAATTCAGTTTTCGTATCCACATCCGGACGATACAATCGAACACGAACGCGTTTTTGCCCCGGCCCGACTTGTCTTCGACGCAGATGAAACGGTGATGATTCTGGATGCAGCTCTGCTCGATACACCTGTTCTGAATGCGAGCCCGAGCTTATCGGCCTTGTTTGAGCGGCATGCTGACGAACTATTGCAGCGGCTTCAGACACCCGCCCTAAGCAGCCGCGTTCGGGCAGAAATTGTTGCCTTAATGAAAGGTGAAGAACCTACGCTAATGACCGTTGCCGACCGGCTGTCAATGGGTGTTCGAACGCTCCAGCTTCACCTCAAAGACGAAGGCACTACGTATCAGCTGCTGCTCGACGATATCCGAAAAGAACTGGCCCTTAAGCATCTGCGCGAACACTACCTCAGCACAACTGACATTGCTTATCTACTGGGCTTCGCTGAGCCAAGTGTTTTTTTTCGCTCCTTCAAAAAGTGGACCGGCCAAACGCCCGGCACGTACCGAAGCCTGGCTATGTAGCACGGTAGCGACTCCTCAATCAACTAAAGACTTAGCCTATTTGGAATGAACAGGAAAGCTATATAGCGCCCAAACTCGTGTGTTTAAAATTATCGCCGTATTTCAGGCCATATCCAGCCACACGGTCCATACAAGAATGGGCAAACAAAATTATTCCCACAAGCATCAGGACCTGATTAGCCATTGCCAACCCTACCAAACCGATTAGAATGCCCAATGCTTTGTGATGCAAAATATTATACATCACCGCACCAATGGCCGGATTTATAACGTAGCCAATCATACTTAGGTCAGGTAGGAGCAATAGAGCCGGAAACCACCACCAGGCGAAATTTAGATGGGAGAATAAAAAGATTGCGCCTAAAAACTGCGCCAGTTCTTCTAATTTCAATAGCATTTTCATGATTTTATTGAGTTTGTGTCCGGACAATTAATAAGTGGGCTGTAACGAGTTTGATGTAATCGCGGGCATGAACGACCGTTTTAGCTGGTGTTCAGCAAACCAGGTCAGCGTTTCAGTCAAGGCCTGTCGCATTGGTGTTGGTTTGAAATCAGGAAATAGAGTTTGCACCTTTGCGTCGTCGAGCACCACACTGTTTTCGTAGAGGTATAGCATCTCTTTCAATTCGCGCATTAAGGGCCAGAACAAGCCCAGGGCGGTGAGTGTGAAACGGCTGTATACCTGCGTTTTTAACGGCTTGCCAGTTAACGCACTGATCTGCTCGAACCACCACCGAATAGATGGTACCGTAGTACCGCCGTAGTTCCAGACCGTGTATGAATCGGCAACATTTAGCTGCATCAACCGAATAATGATTTCGGCCGCATCGCTGGTGTATACTGCCTGGTGCGGGATGTCGGCGTTGATGAGCCAGGGCAAGGCCTGCCCATTTAAAGCATTTTCAAAGATTGGCCGCACACCCTCATTCAGCACGTTTGGACCCCAGAAGTCCGGCAACCGAATGGTCAGCACCCGGCATTTGCCGGCCGTAGCTGCCTGCTCCAGCATGGCTTCGAGATCTACGCGCAACTGACCTTTGCGGGTAATCGGATTAGGAAGGCTATCTTCAAGAATTGGCTGGCTCGCATTACCAAAATTATAAACGTTACCAGGAAAGACAATGGTAGCTTGATTAATCGCGGCAGCATCAATCACCTTCTGGGTAACCGTGTCCATATTGCCGAACCACTTGTCATAGGGATAATTAATGCCGTGAAAAATGAAGTTTTTGTCAGCGGCAAGCTTTCTCAGCAGGTTTATATCCTGTGCATCCCCTTCTACAATGGTGAGCGTGAGCGCATTGGGAAACAGGGCAGCCGCTTTGGCCCGACTGCGAACCAGAATTGTAACAGGTAGTTGTCGGGCGAGCAGATTAACCGTTACGGCATACCCAATGCTACCAGTTGCCCCCAGAACGAGGGTATTCATCAATTTTTTGTCCGAAGTTGCGTCCATGACGATTGTGTGTCTGATAAGTACACGACAAAGGTCCGGCTACAGAGCGGTGTGGTTTATGACGAAAGATGAAAACAGAGTGACAGATTACGAAAAAAGCAGACCGTAGGTAGTAATCATTAAGTCTTTAAGGAACAATCAGGCCGGGGGTTTTAGGTCTTCATCGAGAAACTCTACCGTCACGACCCGTGCCATGTCGTCCCAGAACGAGGGGTAGGATTTATCAACGACCCGTGGCTCCTCAATCACAATCTCCCGCTGCATGGCCACCGGCGCAAATGCCATTGCCATCCGGTGATCGTCGTAGGTGTAGATACGAACGGGTAATGAGCTAGGAGCACTAACTAGGCGGATTTCGTAGCGATGATTTTTCTCTACTTCGACCAGGTCTGCGCCAACCTTCCTGAGTTCATTTTGCAATGCCAGTACGCGGTCGGTTTCCTTAATTTTCAGGCTTTCAATACCCGTTAGTGTCAACGCCGTCCTCTTGATAGCCGCACAAACAGCCACGGTTTGTGCCAAATCGGGGCAGTGGGTGAAATCCCACGCAAGTGATGGTTCAGTCGGGCCTTTCGTGAGCCGGACACCCCGGTCAGTAAATAGGCTGACTACCCCCAACGGACGCATAATATCAGCAATGGCACTATCGCCCTGTAGTGAATTGGGCTTCAGCCCCAGCAGTTCAATTTCCGTTTGCTCATCGTTCGCCAGCGCCACCATGCTGTACCAGTAACTCGCCCCCGACCAGTCGGACTCAATCTGGTAAGGCTTCGATACGTACGGTTTTGGTGCCACCGTAATGGTTCGGGCCACCCAGTCCGGGGTTACGGTGGCCCCGAAATACCGCATCTGCTCGATGGTCATTTCGATGTACGGCCGCGACCCAATAGCCCCCGTCAGGTGCAGAATCAGCCCATCGGGCAGCAGCGGGGCAATCATCAGCAAGGCCGAAATATACTGGCTGCTGACATCGCCCCGGATCGATACGTGATTAATGCCGGCATACTGAAACCCGTTTAGTTGCAGGGGCGGATAGCCGTCGTTGTTCAGGTACGTAATATTGGCACCGAGTGTACGGAGCGCATCGACTAAAATACCGATGGGCCGTTCGCACATGCGCGGGGCGCCGGTCATGGTTTTCTGCTGACTCGTAACGGCCGGGCCGTTCGTGGCCCGGCCACGAATGGCGAAATAAGCCGTCAGAAAACGCATCGTCGTTCCGGCATCGAGTACGTCGGCGGTTGGGTCAGTGGATTTGAGCAGGCGGATCATCGTCTGCGTATCGCGGGCCGTGGAGAGGTTTTGCAGGTCGCAGCGAAAACCGGTCAGTGCATCGAGAATAAGGGCACGGTTGCTTTCACTCTTCGACGAAGCAAGCGGAATGGTGGCCCGGATGGGGCCGGTAGGGGGTAATAAACGAACGGCGTTCAAATGACAGGCAGGTTGGTAACGGCACGTAATAAGTCCGCAAAAAAACAAAATTACCGGTAGATTTCGGTTATGCTTCGTGCCTCTGTAAATCGGGGCGGGACCATTAACCAGCCGGATCGTCTGTTGCGGGGCTCACCACTCTGTACACCCCATGTTCAGAACGCCCGGATGCGCTGGCGTTTGTGTTAATTATTCAGGCGATGCATGATCTGAATATGGGGCAGGGTTATGGTCGACAGTAAGATGAACAAGGCGGGTAGTGGGTCAAAGTCAGGTGCGAAAGTGTACCAGATTCCCGTACTGACGCCAAAAAAAGCGAATGCAACGATGGTTAGCGGCATAGACTGGCACCATAATTTCCACACCGATTGCAATGAATAGCCGGGTTGGTGCAGATAGGACCGGATGGTGCCAAACGAACTCAATGCATGCCACCCACCGAAATACAGCATAAAAGCTGGTAGTAAGGGCAGGAAATAAGTCATTAAAAGCACCAGAAACAGCCGTGCCAGACGCCAGCCATTGATTGCTATCGGTTGCTCTGCCAGCGACAGCACCACCAGCACTGCGGTTAGCATGGCCCATCCGTGAAGCACCGCGCCAGTCTGGCTCACAGCCCCATGCCAGAATTGCAGGGTCACCTCATGATTCTGCACAATCCGGGCCAGAATGGGGGTGGTTTCGGCCGCGTGGGTGAGCAGTACAAAAGCCAGCACCAAACCACCGGCCACGAACCGGGTCAGCGACCAGTAGGTACTTGCGGGCGCGTTTTCAATATCGGTTTCCCCGAAGTGCCAGGCCGAGATCAGCAGAAAAAGCACTAGACTCAATACTGGAGCAAACAGCCATCCAACCCCGTATATCAGTATAGTAAGCACGTATTTGCCGATGAACCGGGGCATGGAAAACCGCTGTCCCCGCCGGATGCTGCGCTCCTGCTCCACGAGGTGATCGAGGGCACCGTGGGGAATACCCGCCACCAGCAGCAACCCGGCACAGATAATCACCTGCGACGCTACCGAT
>DATHAW010000228.1:0-8883 GCA_035296465.1 Spirosoma sp. | reverse complement strand
CTATTTACAGGACTTAATAAGCTCTTATAAGTTTGCCTTCCATAAAATTGACAAAGGCTTTGTTCACTACGTTGTTTCCGCCAGGGGTGGGATAGTTGCCGGTGAAATACCAATCGCCGGCGTGATTTGGACAGGCAAGGTGCAGGTTTTCGACCGTTTGGTACACAACGGCTACTTCCGCATTCAAATCGGAAGGGGTCACAATCTGCGCCACTTTACGCGAGAGTTCATCGTGCGTAAAGGGCTCAAACAGAGCCTTAACGTAGTTCTGTTCCGTTGCATTGCCTGACTCAATGGCTGCAACGCACTGGGCATATACTTCATCCACAATATATTCCTGTTCCCGTTCACGCAGGAGTTCCATGGCTGCCCGGAAACCTACGAATTCCTTAAATTTAGACATGTCAATGCCGTAACAGTCGGGAAAACGTATTTGTGGTGCCGATGAAACAATGATGATTTTTTTTGGACCGAGTCGGTCCAGCATGCGTAGGATGCTCTTTTCGAGCGTAGTGCCCCGTACGATGGAATCGTCGACCACCACTACGTTATCTTTGCCTTTCTTGATTACCTCAAACGTTGTGTCATACACGTGTGCTACCATGTCGTCACGCTGGGCGTCGTCGGCAATGAACGTTCGCAACTTCACGTCTTTGGATACCAACTTTTCGATACGCGGGCGAAAGGACAGTACCCGGTCGAGTTCCTGTTCAAACAGGATACCCTCCATGATGGCTTTCTTGCGTTGCCTATACAAATACTCTTCAAGTCCCTCCACCATGCCGAAGAAGGCCGTTTCGGCAGTATTAGGGATATAGGAGAAGACCGTGTTTTCGAGGTCGTAATTTATTTCTTTGAGAATCTGCGGAACCAGCAGTTTTCCCAGTGTTTTACGCTCGTTATAAATGTCGGGGTCCGTTGCCCGCGAGAAATAGATCCGCTCGAAACTGCATGATCGCTTCTCAACGGGCTTCACAAACTGTTGTTCAGCATACTCACCATGTTTGTCGATGATTAGCGCATGGCCAGGCTGAACCTCCCGAATTTCGCTGTATTCAACATTAAACGCCGTTTTGATAGCGGGTTTCTCCGACGCCACTACCACTACTTCATCATCTGCGTAGTAATAAGCGGGACGGATACCCGCCGGGTCGCGGGCCACAAACGCGCCACCATAGCCTGTCATGCCCACCATGGCATAGCCACCGTCGAAATCACGGCAGGAACGATGCAGAACGCGCTGAATGTCGAGGTTTTCTTCAATGATGTCCGACAGATCAGGGTTTTCGTAAATTCCTTTGAATCGGTCAAATACGCGCTGGTTTTCTTCATCCAGAAAATGGCCGATTTTTTCCATCACCGTAACCGTATCGACCTTCTCCTTCGGATGCTGGCCCAGTGAAACCAGTTTCCCAAAAAGGCTGTCGACATTGGTCATGTTGAAGTTGCCCGCCATCACAAGATTCCTGCTGCGCCAGTTGCTTTGACGTAGCATGGGATGGCAGTTTTCTATTTCGTTGGCCCCATGAGTGCCGTAGCGCAGATGGCCCATCCAAACCTCGCCCGTGAAGGCAACGTTCTCTTGAAGCCACCGGGCATCCTTCGCCTTGTCTTTATTGCCCTTCAGGGCTTTCCGAAACTTCTTGGCTACTTTCTCGAAGATATCCGTTACGGGTCGCTGATCGACGGACCGGTAGCGGCTGATGTAGCGGCTTCCGGGGGGGACATCCAGCTTGATATTGGCAATGCCGGCTCCATCCTGGCCCCGGTTTACCTGCTTTTCCATCAGCAGGTAAAGCTTATTAGCCCCATACAGGGCCGTACCATACTTATCGATGTAATATTGATACGGTTTGCGGAGCCTGATAAGGGCAATACCGCACTCATGTTTGATGGCGTCGCTCATGAGGGTGGCGCCGGAGCGCATTTGTTTTTAGTTGTATCGACGTAACGGCCCCCTTTTAGAAAGGGTTCGGCCGATAGAGTTAGTAAAGGTAGGGAAGGGTGGGGTTATTACCGAATTGATTTCGGCTGATTTGCTCATGTGGTAACCACCAATGGGTACCCGTGCTGTTGGATAAAAAGTAAACACAACGGGTATGTTGATCTGTTCAGGTATTTTTTGCCCCAGAATGACTTTGGCTATTATACGCTAAAACTGTTTCTGGACATGAAAGCCAATCGACGTACATTTATTCAAACCCTGTCTGCGGCTTCGGCCCTGGCTGCTACAAAAGGCATTGCCAGTCCGCTGGGTCTCACGTATATCCCCAATCTGAAACGTATCAGCCCAAACGATAAGATCCGGATCGCTACCATCGGCATGGGTATTCAGGGAAATTACGATACACAGGCGGCTCTGCGCAATCCCGACACAGAACTGGTCGCTGTCGCCGACCTGTATGCGGGTCGGCTCGAACACGCTAAAACGGCATTCGGTAAAGACCTGTTTGCCACCCGCGACTATCGCGAGATACTGGCCCGGCCCGACGTCGACGCGGTGCTGGTCGTAACGCCCGATCACTGGCACGACCACATTACCATTGCAGCCCTCAAGGCTGGTAAACACGTTTATTGTGAGAAACCAATGGTGCAGCACATCAATGAAGGCAAAGCGGTGATTGATGCCTGGAAAAAATCGGGCAAAACGATGCAGGTGGGCAGTCAGCGGATTAGCAGTGCGGCTTTTATAGAGGCCAAACGGCTGGTGCAGGCCGGCGACATTGGCACCATTAACTACATCGAATCCAACAACGACCGCTTCAACGCCATTGGCGCCTGGAACTACTCGGTTCCGCCCGATGCCTCCCCCACTACGGTCGACTGGGATCGGTTTCTGGGCGATGCACCCAAACGGCCGTTCGATGCGAACCGGTTTTTCCGGTGGAGAAACTACAAGGACTACGGCACGGGTGTGGCGGGCGACCTGTTCATTCACCTCATTACGGGGGTTCATTTCGTGACCAACACCCTCGGCCCAACGCGTGTCTATGCGTCGGGCAACCTCGCCTACTGGAAGGAAGGCCGCGACGTACCCGACATTATGACGAGCGTGATGGATTACCCGAAAACCGCGCAGCACGACGCGTTCCAGATGGTGCTGCGGGTGAATTTCGCCAATGCGGGCAAAATCAGCAACGTAACGCGGATCATCGGCAACGAAGGGCAAATCGAATTTTCGGAGGACAATCTGATTCTGACCAAAAAGAAATTGCCGGCCGCACCGGGCTACGGTGGATACGACAGCTTCTTCACGTTTACGCCCGAGGTTCAGGAGGAATTCAAAAAACAGTACGACGCCAAATACCCGACTGAAACCCGCACGGCCGAACCGGCTAAGGAAGTCCGGTTCGATGCGCCGAAAGATGACGATGCCCACGCCAAACATTTCGGCGATTTTTTCAAAAATGTTCGGGAAGGTAGCCAGGGCACCGTCGAAGACCCCGTGTTTGGTTTCCGCGCTGCCGCACCGGTGCTGGCCAGCAACAAAAGCTATTTTGAGCAGAAAGTAGTGCATTGGGACCCCGTCACCATGACTGAGGGAAACCCAACTGGCGGGGCGGGAGCTAAAGTCACCAAAAAGCCAATGGCCGAAAAAGGTAAACGGGTATAGTACTATAACAAACCTTCACCGAACGTATTCAGTGAAAATAGCCCGCTCTGAGAATGAACTAACCGATTGAGGACACCCGAAATTCCTGCATGGCCAGGCGTAGCTGCTGGCGGGCCGTGCCAGCGGGCAAACCAATGGACGAAACCGCTTCTTCAGGTGTGCAGTTCCTAAAAAGTACGGCGTTAACCAGTTCATTTAACGGAGATGAAACCGGCTTACGCTCAGCCAAAAAGGCATTACGTCCGTTTTGGCTGGGTGCTAAGCCCAAAACTAGTTTACCGGCGTCGATACGTTGCGGAATGGGCAGAGCAGACGTCGTCTGGTTTTTTTGGGCAGCTAACGCGTTGGCTCGGGCTATCGACAACAGCCAGACAAATAATGGCTGGTTTTCCGGACGCGGCTTACCAAACTCCAGGCGTATCTGGGTAAACGTACTGAACAGCACCTTTATCGCTTCCGTTTCATCGCAGACAATGGCCCTGATGACGCCCAATAAGGCCGGTGCGTAGCGATCGTAGAGCTGCGAGAAGGTCACCTGGTCAATGGCGTCCGGTGTGCCGGGAGTGGGAGGCTCCGAATGGAGAAAATCGGAGCGTTTCATACAGGTAAGGTGGTAAAGTTCTTTAACATAATAAACCGTTGCTCTGTATCAGCCAGAAATTCAGCACCCTGGACTGATATAGTAACGTGTGTAGATACATGGTAACGGTTTGTTTCTGTTTAAGTTTGGTTATTCTCAGGGTTATAAACTCAGAGTCATAACGGATGACACTCTTTAATGATCAGGCTAGGAGAAATAAGTTTGATTGTTGCGGACAGAACTGGTTTCTGCGTGTTGTTAAGAGCAGACGCAATCGCTTTCCATGCAACTCACCATTTCACCCGAAAACCCGCTCGAATGGCTGGCCCTCCAGGCTAACCTGGCTCCAATCCCGCTTCTGCACGCTCAAATAATGCCCGTATTGGCTAAAGCCGTGCTGGAGGCTGCCGACAAAGGCGTTTTCGATGCGGCCAAAAACGGGCCACAAACCCTCGACGAACTGGTGCATACGTTACAGCTGAATCGCAAAGCGCTGGGTGAGTTGATGGGGTTGTTAACGGCCATGGGCTACTTTACGTACCGGAACGATCGCTTCGAGTTGACTCGCATGGCCCGACGGTTTGCGCTTAAAGATGACCCGCAGTCTGTGCATGGAATGATGGTGTTCAACAACCGCGTCATGTGGGACTGGCTGAGTCAGTTGGGTACGTATCTGGAAACAGGGCAAGGGATTCAATTTCACAATACGCTTTCTGCCGGGCAGTGGCGCTACTACCAGGAGGGAATGGTGGCGGCTGCCAATACCGAAGCAGGCGAATTTGGCCGACGTGTGCCAGTTCCCAAATCGGCCCGGTCCGGTGCACCTTCGCAAATGCTCGACATTGGCGGTTCGCACGGGCTGCACTCGGTGGCGCTCTGTAAAAGACTACCGACCCTCACATCCATCATCCTGGATCTGCCCGCTGCCATTGAACAGGCGGCCCCCCTGCTGGCCAGGCATGACATGGGTGACCGCATTCGGCACCAGCCCGGCAATGCCCTCACCGACGACTTTGGCGAGGAGGTTTATGATATTGTGCTGCTGTCTAGTTTAGCGCATCATTTTACGCCGGATCAAAATCAACTGGTGGCGGGCAAGGTGGCGCGGGCGTTGAAGCCGGGGGGCGTGTTTATCGTTAATGAATTTATCAGGCCCGCCATAGGCGAGAAACCCGAACTGGTGGGGAGCAGCACCGATTTATTTTACGGGATGACCAGCACAGCGGGTAACTACTCCACGGCCGAGATTCAGTCGTGGCAGCGGCTGGCAGGCCTGAATCCCTATAAAATCATTACGTATCGAACCCTGCCCGGCCGGGCCATGGTAATAGCAAAAAAATAGGCTGATTGTCTCCACACATACTGTTAAGGAACCATTCTATAAGACCTGTCTCCTCAGATTCACTACGTACCTTTGCGGAATAGATTAAAAAGCAATCAGATGAAATTTAAAAAGCACGTTTTTATTTGTACGAATCAAAAAGACGCTCCCAAGAAAAGCTGCGGTACAGAACATGGTCTTGCCCTGGTCGATGCGTTTAAGGCGGCTCTAGCCGAACGGGGCTTACTCAAAGAAATGCGCGCGCAACGTACCAGTTGTCTCGATGCCTGCGCTTTTGGCCCTACATTGGTTGTTTATCCCGAAGGAACGTACTACGGCAACGTTCAACTGACCGACGTAGCCGAAATTGTGGAGAGCCATTTAATCAATGACCAGCCCGTGGAGCGACTCAAACTTGATGTGTAATCCTTTAAAAAAGCCCCACCGGACCTCAGGAGTTTTCGCGTCATGAAATACCGTCACCTGTTCTTCGACCTCGATCATACGCTCTGGGACTTCGACCGGAATTCGACCGAGTCAATTGCCGAACTTTATGATGCCCATCGACTGGGCGACGTGGGTATTGCCTCAGCGGCTGAGTTTAGCCGGCATTTCATTGCCATCAACCGGCAGCTATGGGCTGATTATGACCGCAACCTCCTTACGCACACCTACATTCGGGCCAACCGATTTGCCCTGGTATTTCAATCGCTGGGCGTGGATGCCTCCGCCATTCAGGCCGACCTGAACGCTGAATACCTGCGCCTGCTGGCCGGTAAGCCGCATTTGCTCGAATCGGCACGGGAGGTGCTCGATCACCTGAAAGACCGCTATACAATGCACATCATCACAAACGGTTTTGCCGAGATTCAGGCGGTCAAAATGAACAGCGCCGACATCAGTCGCTATTTTACCCATGTCGTATCCAATGGCGTTGTCGATGCCAAGAAGCCGAGTCCCGTCATTTTTCAGTACGCGCTGAATATTAGCCAGGCCGACGTGGCCGAGAGCCTAATGATTGGCGACAGCTATGAAGCTGACATTTTGGGGGCCAAAGGGGTGGGCATGGATACCGTTTTTTATAACACCGCCGGGACTGTTGTGGATGACCCGCCAACGTATGACATTCGGCACTGGGACGAACTCATCGCCATATTGTAGGACTAAACCACGGATTTGGTCGGTGAAAACGGTTCCACGAACTACGTTCGGGTTTACCAGTATCTCCTATTCCATCGTATGAAGCCACTCTTTTTTGCCTTATTGCTTCCTTATCTTCTTCAGGCTCAACAGCCCACCTCCGTCGACGTTTGCATTTACGGCGGTACGTCGGCGGGTGTGATGGCGGCTTACACCGCTAAAAAAGCCGGTAAGTCGGTTCTGCTGATCGAACCCGGTCAACACCTCGGAGGTCTATCGGCGGGTGGTCTGGGGGCCACCGATATTGGCAATAAGTTCGCCATTACGGGCCTTGCGCGGGACTTCTACCGGCGCATTGGCACCCACTACGGTAAACTTGAACAGTGGACTTTTGAGCCGCACGTTGCCGAAAACCTGTTCAAACAGTATCTGACCGAAGCCAACGTACCGGTACTCATGGGCCATCGACTTGCCAGCGCAACTACGAACGGTACAATCATCAACCACATTACCCTTGAGAACTCGGCGTCACCTCAGGCCAAAACCAATCGGCGGGTCTATGCCAAACAGTTCATCGACTGTAGTTACGAAGGGGATCTGATGGCGAAAGCAGGTGTAGCCTACACTGTGGGGCGCGAAGCCAACAGTCAGTATGGCGAAACGTGGAATGGGGTTCAACTCCTGGACAAGCACCAGTTTCCGGATGGTGTTGACCCCTACGTAGTCCCTGGCAAACCTGAAAGTGGCCTGCTGTACGGCATCAGTAAGGCTAAACTGGCACCCAACGGCTCTGGTGACCGAATTGTCCAGGCTTACAATTACCGGATGTGCCTGACCAACGATCCGGCTAACCGCATAGCCATTAGCCGTCCGGCTGGCTACGATTCAACAAAATATGAACTACTGCTGCGACAGATTGCCAAAAAGACGCCTAAAGAGCTAACCTGGAACCTGATGCATTTCGTGATGATGCCAAACCATAAAACCGACATCAACAATTGTGGTGGCTTCTCGACCGACATGATTGGGGCAAATGTCGATTATGCTGACGCTGACTACGCCCGCCGGGCCGAGATCATCCGCGACCACGAACTGTACACCAAAGGGTTGTTTTATTTCATTGGCCATGACCCGCGTATGCCAAAGCACCTCCGCGATGAGATGTTACAATGGGGCTACCCAAAGGATGAGTACGTCGATAACGGGAATTTTTCGCATCAGTTATACATCCGCGAAGCCCGGCGCCTGGTGGGCGACTACGTAATGACGCAGGCCAACTGCGAGGGAAAAGCCACCGTCACAGATGGCGTAGGTATGGCGGCTTACACAATGGATTCGCATAATTGCCAGCGGCTGGTGGTAATCGACCGGGACGGTGTGCCGATGGTACGTAACGAAGGCGACGTGCAGGTGGGTGGGTTTCCTCCCTATCCTGTCAGCTACCGGGCACTGGTGCCCAGACGGGGCAGCATTCAGAATCTGCTTGTGCCGGTGTGTTTGTCGGCCAGTCACATTGCCTACGGGTCGATCCGAATGGAACCGGTGTTTATGGTACTGGCCCAGTCGGCAGCAGTGGGGGCCTGCCAGGCCATCGACGAAGGTGAAGCCGTGCAGGATATTGATATAAAAAAACTGCAAACCCGGCTGGCGCAGAACCCACTCATGAATGGTTCGCTACCCGAAATCCTGATCGACAACGACGACACCACGCTCGTCAGGACAACCGGTGCCTGGTTGCGCGAAACCAAAGGGGGTAAATACGGCACGTCGATGCTGCTGGACAACGGCAGGGGAGGAAAGAAGTCTGTGCGATTTATGTTGCCACAAAACCGGGCGGGTCATTACAGGGTGTACGTTTACAACCCCATTCCGTTGGGTGGTGGCGGCAATCCGGATCAGTATGATCGGCAGACCGACAAAGCTAGCCGCGTGTTGGTACGGCTCAATACGGGTAAATCAACAAAGAACCTCCTGCTCGATCAGCAGCCGCAGTCCAATGACTGGATCAGCCTGGGCGAGCATCAGCTAACGACCGGCACAAGACCTTATCTGGAACTGAGTAACGAAGGTGCTGCGGGCATCGTGGTGGCCGATGCTGTGCTGTTTGTGCCGGTAAACTAAAACCCAGTTCGGGATGCGTAACTGGTTTTTAGCCACTTACTACGCATCCCGAACTGGGTCAGGTTATTTACAAAAGATAGTGCCTTTGTGGGTTAGTGGTTAAAAACT
>DATHAW010000227.1:0-3347 GCA_035296465.1 Spirosoma sp. | reverse complement strand
GTTACATTTGATCGATCCCGCACAATTACCTTATGTTCAATTAATTGAGCAAATGTGCGGCTGGCATCCGTAAACTGCACCAGCAGAAAGTTGGCGTCGGACGGGTGAATGACAAGCACCGAAGGCAAAGTACGCAGGTTATGAGCCAAAAACTGCCGTTCACTCAAGATTTCGCGCACCATTTCGTCTTTATCGGCCTCGTGTTCGAGCGCATCGAGGGCAAGTGCCTGGCTGGGGGCCGAGATGTTGTAGGGTGGCTTTATCCTGTTCAAGACCCGAATCAGTTCGACGCTGGCAAAGCACATGCCCAGCCGCAGCCCCGCCAGTCCCCATGCTTTTGAAAACGTTTGCAGAACCACCAGATTCGGGTAACTGTCGAGTTTACCCGCCCACGACGGCTCTTCGGAAAAGTCACTATAAGCCTCATCCACAATGACCAATGAGTGACTGGCGGCTTCCAGAATAGCCTGGATGGCGCCAGTTTGAAGCCGGTTGCCCGACGGGTTGTTGGGCGAACAAAGCCAGATCAGCTTTGTCTTATTGTTTATTGCGGCCAGCACGGCCGGCAAATCCACGTGAAAATTGGGCGTCAGCGGCACTTTGGTAACCACTACGTCATTGATTCTGGCCGACACTTCATACATGCCATAGGTCGGTGGCATAATCAGTATTTCGTCGGTGCCGGGCGTACAGATGGCCCGCACCAGCAGGTCAATGGGTTCGTCGGAGCCGTTGCCCAGAAAGATCTGTTCCTGCCGAACGCCTTTGATGGATGCCAGCCGGTTTTTGATCGCCCATTGGTGCGGGTCGGGATACCGGTTGACGTTACGGGCGCTGGCTTTGAGGTGATCGGGCATCAACTCCCGGAATGCCGGACCTAATGGATTTTCATTGGCGTCCAGAAATACCCCCTCCGTTCCGGTATACTCATCGCGGGCGGAGGAGTAGGGCGTTAGGTTCAGGATGTGCGGACGGAGGATCGATGTCAGGGAAAATGTATTCTTCATCATTATTTATCTACATAAGGTTTTCCGGCGAGTTTCCTGGATAGCCGGAACGTACTTTTCATCTGTGCCCGAAAAAGGACGTAACGCCCAGGCTACACCCTTCGTTGCAGAACAAGCATTCCCCGAAGGGATTCTTTCATTACGTCAAACGACAAACGGTCGGTGCCGCAGGGCTCAAAACCCATTCTCCGGTAAAACGCAAGCGCATCATGGCTGGTATCCATTGCTTTAAGCCAGATGAATTCATTTCCTGCCTCTTTGGCCTGGTCTATTGCGAATTGCATGGAAGCTTTCCCCACTCCCTTACCCGTTGCCTTTTTCTCTAAATAAATACGTTCCAGTTCCAGCGTATTCATCTCCGTATTACAGGGCGAGGGTTTATTGATATTTAGCTTAAGAAAACCAACGGGTTCATTTGTGAGGCATACGAAGTAGAAGCGGGTACTCCTATCCTCTATTTCCCGGCGTAGTACGTCAGCCGAAAATGAGCGGTTCATGTACCAGACCCCGCCATCGTGCCACAGGTGAAGATAATGGTCGGCGTAAGCCCGGCGGGCCACCGTTGCCAACTGCTGGACATCGGCAACCGACACTGGGTAAAATCGGGGAACGAGATTGGTAATCATTGAAAACAATAAGGGATCATAGCGTATCGGGTTGATCTAGGCCGGTCGATGGCGTCGGTCGCCACCGGAACGATTGCCCATCGATGGCGCGCATGGTGCAGAGTACGCCGTTGAGGTGATCGTACTCGTGCTGAAGCAATTCAGACAGGCCCCAGTCCGTTACGTTCCAGGTATGCAGCTGCAAATGTTCATCCCGAAACGTCATCGTTAGGCGCCGGTGCCGCCGAACCCGTACCAGCAGATTCGGAAAACTCATGCAGTCGTCCCAAAGTTCTTCAGTCTCATCACTGACGCCTGTAAATTCAGGATTGATGATCACCCGTGGCCCATCCAGATTCAGGTAGATCAACCGTTTCATCACGCCCAGTTGCGGGGCCGCAATGCCGCGTCCGAACTGATACGTAGCCCTGATTTCCTCCATTACGTTATGCAGATCGGCTACCCAGCCTGGAACGAGTGGCAGTTCTGATTCGAGCACCGGTTCACATAGTTGGTACAGACGAGGGTCACCCAGAAGAAGGAGGTCGGCGAGCTTTTTCAACGAGCAGATGAATGAAAAAGGTGAACGTTTGCAGGGGCCAGCAAACAGGCTTCTGTGATGGAAATTATCAACCAATAAATTTTTTCAAAACTTCGACCAGGGTATCAATCTCTGTCTCCGTGTTATAATAATGGGGTGAGATACGCAGCGCTGTCGTGGTCATGCCTTTGCGGTTATAGTCCAGAATGGCGGCTCCATGTCCGCTCAGCGACGTATTGATATGCTCGGCTGACAAGGCGGCCTGGATGGCCTCGGCCGGTTTGCGTTCACAGAACAACGTCACAAGGCTCGACAAGTGTTTACCCTCATCGAGTAGCCGAATGTGGGGTAACTCACTTAGCTGCTGACGCAGTCGGGTGCAGAGTTCGGCGTTCCGGCGAGCAATGGTTGATAGCCCCACGTTCAGGGCGTAACGGTTAGCCTCGGCGGCTCCCAGCACCAGTGCGTATGGAAACTCCCAATCCTCGAACCGCAAGGCTGTCGGCACGAGCCGGAACTCGTCGGCCGACTCCCACGACGCCCCGTGCAGATCGATGAACAGTGGGGCGTAACCGGCCGAGAGCGCCTTGTCTGATACGTAGAGAAAGCCCATTCCGCGCGGCCCGCGCAAAAACTTTCGGCACGTAGCGGTCAGAAAATCACAGTGAATTCGGGACACATCAATTGGCAACTGCCCAACCGACTGGCACGCATCGACCAGATATAATACGTCCTGCTCCCGACAAATCTGCCCAATTGCTTCCACCGGCTGCACCAGCCCGGAGTTGGTCGGTACGTGCGTAACCGCTACTACGCGTGGCCGTAAGGACTTAATTTTTGCGGCCATGTCGTCCACAAAAACACCCCCTTCTGGGTCGTCTTCAGCCCGCACAATGCGGATGCCGAATCTCTTTTTCAGCGACAGAAATGCGATTTGATTAGATACGTAGTCGTTAATGGTGGTTAGTATAACGTCACCTTTTTTGAACGGAATGGCTGACAGCGCCCTGGCGTAGGCATCGGTAGCACTGGCGGTTGCTGCAATATTAGTAGTGGACGTATTGAGCAACTCAGCAGTGGCGGTGTAAAACCCCCGAATCGCGTCCCGGGAGGCATCAGCTGCTTCATACCCGCCTACCTGAGCCTCCAGGGTAATATGGTTTGTTATGGCGTCTATGACAGGCGTAGGCATGA
>DATHAW010000226.1:0-24572 GCA_035296465.1 Spirosoma sp. | reverse complement strand
GCCAACGTTTATTACGGGCGAAGGTAGGCTTCGGACCGCCGTTCCCAGGGGTTACTGTAATACCGGTTCCAGCAGCGGCTGGTAAGCCAGGGGATTGGAAAACGAGTTGGTCAGGGGAGCGAGCGCCATAGCCCGGCCTTTGCCCACCACCCGGAGCGATACGTTAGCAACGCCCTTCGAGATCATGCCCAGCGCGCGGGCGGCTGCGTGGGTAACATCGATTACGCGGCCTTTGGAAAAAGGACCCCGATCATTGATTCTGATAATTACGGAGCGGTCGTTGTCTAAATTTGTAACCTCAACTAAGGTGTTGAGTGGGAAGTGACGGTGGGCACCTTCGAGGGCGTCAGGTCTAACGCGTTCCCCATAAGCGGTCTTGCGACCCGCAAACTTTTTAGCGTAAAAAGAAGCTTTTCCTTTTTGTATGAGGCTTGGTAAGGCCTCCGGCGATTTCATGTTACCGAAAAACAGCATTAACGATACGACTAAATTCATACAGTTTTTGGTTAGGTGATGAAAACAGATGTGGGGTAAACACCAGGCTAAACCAACCCCTTCATCTAAAAAAAGTACAATTGATAATAAACAAAGATAGACCGGGATGTCCGTACAACCAAGCACTTAACCGAAAAACTGTAGAACGACCTCCACAACTGTAGGCGATTTTTGTGGTTATTTCGCTACAGTCTATCGATTAACGGCTCTTTTGGTTTTTAACTGAGTGCCCCACTTTAGCATCATCAAAAGCCTAAACCTTACGGACTGTGGACGAAAAAGAGCCGGAGAAGAATTATTCCAGACGAGTGCGAGCGGGCAAACGAACGTATTTTTTCGATGTCAGGGCTACCCGTGCCAACGACTATTTTATCACCATAACCGAAAGCAGGCAGCAGGTAGAGAGCGAAGCAATTACCTACGAAAAGCAGAAGCTATTTCTGTACAAGGAAGATTTTCAGAAATTCGTGGAGACCCTTCAGGAAACCGTCGATCACATTAAAACTGACCTGCTGCCCACGTTGATTTTGCGCAGTTTAACCGCCCCGCGCGTGACGAACAGCCTGACTTTGTCAGTGATCTGAAATGGGAATGATCCAACTTTTATGCAATAAGTGTAGTCGTTAAAATAGTTCAGCTTACCAAACTGCATCAAGCAGGACCACTTCTGCTTTCGGCCCACACCCGAAGGCTTTTTTTGCGGTCCGCCGTCGCGGTTGTAATTTTGTCAGGAAACTTAAAGAGTGAAAGGGTGAATGTGCGAAAGAGTGACGTTTCAGCGTGTTGTTCTCAATTAATTCGCTCTTTCGCACATTCACTCTTTCGCTCTTTCACTCACTCCTGCACTTATGGGATTACAATGTGGTATCGTTGGGTTGCCGAACGTTGGCAAATCAACGCTTTTTAATGCTATTTCGAGCGGTAAGGCCGAAGCGGCCAATTATCCGTTCTGTACAATAGAGCCCAATGTGGGCGTAGTGACCGTACCCGACGAACGCTTGAATGCACTCGAAGGGCTGGTGAAACCACAGCGGGTGGTGCCCACCATCATCGAGTTCGTCGATATTGCGGGGTTAGTTAAGGGAGCCAGTCAGGGCGCGGGTCTGGGCAACAAATTCCTGTCCAACATCCGGGAGGTCGATGCCATCGTGCACGTTATTCGCTGTTTCGACGACGAGAACATCGTGCACGTTGAGGGAAAAGTGAATCCAGTTTCGGATAAAGAAATCATCGACGCCGAGCTGCAACTGAAAGACCTGGAATCGGTCGACAAGAAAATCCAGCGCATCGACAAAGCCGCCCGCGTGGGCGACGCCAAAGCAAAAGCCGAACTCGAAGTGCTGAAGCTGTTCAAAACCGCGCTGGAAGCGGGGAAGAGCGCCCGAACTGTCAACGTATCGGACGAAGAACGTGAAGCCGCCATTAGCGACATTTCCTTACTGACGGTAAAACCCGTTATCTACGTAGCGAACGTAGACGAAGGGTCGCTGCCTGATGGAAATGCGTATTCCGATGCGCTCAAAGAATCCGTGAAAGACGAAGGGGCCGAAGTGATTATCATCAGCGCGGGCATCGAGTCGCAGATTGCCGAGATGGACGACGCAGAGGAGCGTGAACTGTTCCTGAGCGAATATGGCCTGACCGAATCGGGCCTGAACAAACTCATCAAAGCCTCCTACCGTCTGCTGGGCCTGATTACGTACTTCACGGCGGGTGTCAAGGAAGTTCGTGCCTGGACCATTCACCGGGGCTGGAAGGCCCCCCAGGCTGCGGGTGTCATTCACTCTGACTTTGAGCGCAAATTCATCCGGGCGCAGGTCATGAAACTACCCGACTTCGCCCAGTTCAAAACCGAAGCGGGCGTTCGGGAAGCCGGCAAATTAGCCGTCGAAGGCAAGGAATACGTTGTGCAGGACGGCGACATAATGGAGTTTCTGCACAGCGCGTAAACAAACGCCGGTAAAGCATGAGGGCCAACACACCAAGCGTTGGCCCTCATGCTTTACCGACGTTTGTTTACGCCTACCCGTCGGTATGCTACCAACTGATCGGCGCGGGCAGCCGGGGGGCGGTGATACACGAAGACTTCATAGTCGTTTTCGGCCGATGAAGAGCTGCCTTCGATGTACGTCTCGTCTACGCGGGGCTGCGGTCCGGTAGTCAGCACGGTGTAATCGTAGTTATAAATTCCCTGTTTGAGCAGGATGGCCGCCCGGTAAGCACCTAGTGCCGAATCAAACGTCAGGCGGTTGCGATCGTCGAGCCGCCATAGATTGAAGGCTCCATTGACATATACATCTGCCCCCGGAATGTCGGCCGTTTTCAGCGTAAATACCGTTTCGACGTAGTCGGCATTGGTAGCGCCGTTACCCGTTTCGCGGTGGTCGATCACGTACTGTCCATTAAAATCGTCGCTCTGGATGTAGGCTCCCCGGCTTCGGGGCTGATCGACCTGTACGTAGGCAATGTTACGGTCGGCGGGGCGATCGATGCGGTCAATGTAGTTGGCGCGGGAGAGCACCGTGCGGGTATCGAAAAACCGGAATTCATTACCCCCCGGCATCGTGTTGCTCAAATCCACCACCCGGTACTCCAGCACCTGATCGAAGGCCCGCACGTTGGTAGGCCGCAGCCCCCGAATGATGCGGTCATCTCGGTAGTTCTGGCGGATCACCACCCGAAAATCGTCCTGGGGCGAAATAACCTGGTAGCCTTTGTAGTCGATGGTCAGGTCGATCTGCTGGTCGGTAAACTGCCGGGCCGGATCGGTCGAGAAACGTACCCCCGCCCCTAACGTCAGCCGATTCTGGTACGTCATAAACCGGCGCGTCAGGATGACGTTCTCGCGCTTTCGCTCGTCGTAGACAACCAGCAAATAGTTTCCCGGCAATTTCACGCGGGGCAGGGTATAGCGATAGTGGTAATAGGGAACCTTGGTGTTGATTGAGACCTGGTAATCCGTGATAGGGTTATCATTGTATTCATAGGTGAATTCGATATCGTTCAGCACAGACCGCTGCCAGTCGGCGTTGCAGTGAATGAGCCGGGCACGAAATGAGCGGTAATTGGCGGTCAGGTCATCGAACTGGAGTTGAATGGGCACCTGCTCATCGAGTGCCACCACGGGTGGGTTCAGCGTCAGCGCGGGATCGTTCAGATTGGCACCAACCTGCGGAAACAGCAGCACCGTCTGCACCTGCGGATCGTAAATGCGGTCAACGTTCTGGAGCTGAGGAATCTGGGCAAACGAGGAAGACACAAACAACTCCGTGAGCACGAGGGCAACTAACCGGCAACAAACCATTATCAAGCGTTTATTTCGGGGAGAAACTAGTTAGTAAACGTGTACACGGGGCTATAGTTGCCCGATAAATGGGTAAGATTACGTCGTTACCAAACCCTTTGGGGTAAGGTTGACCTTTCGGATAGTAGCCTAAAAAGCCGAAGGCGTCGGACGCCTTCGGCTTTTTAGCTGAAAACTGGCCCAGATTAAGCTAATTTCTTTTCCCACTCCTCGGCCTCCAGCATGGCCGTTTCCCACTGGCTCTGGAGTTTGTCGAGCTGCTGCGCCACCTGCTTATATTCATCGTTCTTTGCCTGCATTTTGCGGCTATCGCCATACGTAGCGGGGTCGGCCAGTTCGGCTTCGAGTTTCTTTTTCCGGCTCTCTAACCGGCTGATCTCCGTCTCAGCTTCTTCGGCCTGGCGGGTAAGAGCCTTCAGCGTTTTCTGCCAGTCTTTCCGCTCTTCTTCCGATACGCGTCCGTTGGTGCCGGGCGCGTGGCCATTCAGGCCACCGTTTCCGTTCGGGGCATGACCGTTAGTAGCCGGCTGCGGCACAGGATGCGTTTTTGCGCTTTCTGCGGGCCTGACCGACACCAAGCCCTTCTCCCGGCGCTCTTCCTGCCACCATTCATACTCGTCGTAGGTGCCGGGATACTCCTTAATCTGTTCGTCTTCGATATACCAGATTTTGTTGGCGATCTGCGAAACGAAGTACCGGTCGTGCGATACCACTACGTAGGTGCCTTCATACTGGTCCAGCGCCTGAATCAGGATATTGACCGACTGCATATCCAGGTGGTTGGTCGGTTCGTCGAGCAACAGGAAGTTAGCCTGCGAGAGCAGTACCTTCGCTAGGGCCACCCTGGATTTTTCGCCACCGGACAAGACCTTGATCTTTTTGAACACGTCGTCGCCCGAGAACAGAAAGCAGCCCAGCACTCCGCGCAATTCACCTTCGGATTTGGTTGGATTTGCCTGCTTTAGCTCCTCCAGCATCGTATCGTCCACCCGAAGGGACTCAAGCTGGTGCTGGGCATAAAAACTAAACGAAACATTGTAGCCTAACTGCCGCTCGCCTTTGATGGGCTCCGAGCCGGAAATAATTCGAAGCAGCGTGGATTTACCCCGGCCATTGGCGCCAATCAGGGCCACCTTGTCGCCCCG
Organism: Spirosoma sp.; assembly: GCA_035296465.1. Classification (GTDB taxonomy): domain Bacteria; phylum Bacteroidota; class Bacteroidia; order Cytophagales; family Spirosomataceae; genus Spirosoma. The sequence goes on along the minus strand of DATHAW010000226.1, from coordinate 19,628 downwards.
TTCGAGCCGGGCCGTGGTGTTGGTCAGAATGCGTTTTTCGCCGTAGGCTTTGGACACATGGTCCAGGTGCAGAATGTGCCGGCCCGGCTGCTGCGAGAAGTTGAACTTGAAGTTGACGCGGGCGCTGCTGTCGATCACGTCGTCTACGAGTTCCATCCGTTCGAGCTGTTTAACCCGGCTCTGCGCCTGTTTGGCCTTTGATGCCTTGGCTTTGAACCGCTCGATAAACCGCTCGGTCTGCCGGATTTTAGCCTGCTGATTCTCGAAAGCCCCTTTCTGTATCTCGTTACGCTGCGCTTTCTCTTCCAGATAATAGGAATAGTCGCCGGCGTAGTAGTTCAACTTTGCGCCCGACACCTCCACAATGGTATCCACTACGTTGTCGACGAATTCGCGGTCGTGCGATACGACAATGACGGCTCCTTCGTAGTTCTGAACGTATTTCTCGACCCATTGAATCGACGGCAGGTCCAGGTGGTTGGTCGGTTCGTCGAGCATCAGCAGCGACGGGCGCTGCAGGAGTAGTTTGGCCAGCATAACGCGCATGCGCCAGCCACCCGAAAACAGTTTGAGGGGGCGATGCAGATCGTCGGTCGAGAAACCCAGCCCTTCCAGAATTTCTTCGGCTTTGGACTGAATGGTGTACCCGTCGAGGGCGTCGAACTCTTCCTGTACCTTACCCAGCTTATCGACCAGCTCATCATGATAGTCCGTCTCCATCTGGTGGAGCAACTCTTCAATCTGCTGCTGGAGTTCGTTCTGACGGGCAAAGGCCTGCATGGCTACCGACAGAATCGAATCGTCGGTCTGGTAAGACAGCAAATCCTGGTTCAGAAAGCCAATCGTTACGTCGCCTGCTTTGGAGATAGTGCCCGCGTCGATCTGGTATTCGCCGTTGATAATGCGCAGCAGCGTAGACTTGCCGGTGCCGTTAAGTCCGATCAGTCCTATTTTTTGGTTGGGCTTGATATGAAGCGAGGCATTTTCATAGAGTGCCCGGCTGCCGAGGTAATAAGAAAGGTTTGTAATGGAAATCATGGACGCAAATTTACCAAAAACAGAACGGATACTTGTATTATTAAATTCCGGCCCCCTATCTTTGCCCCGCAAAACACGTAAAAAGCCTCCTTAGCTCAGCTGGTAGAGCGACGCATTCGTAATGCGTAGGTCGTAGGTTCAAGTCCTATAGGAGGCTCCAAAATCATAGTCAGGCTAATCCGTTTTAGAGCGTAGATGCTCATCAACGGGTTAGCCTTTTTTCGTTTATCGGACACCTTAGCCGACCGTATAGTCGGGCGGCTCATAACGTCGGCAATGCCCGACCACAGGCCGGAAACGCCCTGCGACGGTTGGCCGGTTAAAGGCTTAACCAGATAAGAAGATGCTCCTGCTAAAAAAGAAGCGTACCCGATTTTAGAATTTACGGGCAGGCGACAGACCCGGCAGCAACAGTGGCTGGTGAAACGTCTGTAGCTGGTCAATTACCTCCAGCTTTCGGCGTCGGCTAACTGGTAGCCATTCCTCACCAACCAGGAGCTGCATCTTTTTGGTTTTCTCTCCCCGAACCCCGCTCACGAAGGTCGGATTAACCGCACAGGACTTGTGAATGCGAACAAAGTCGGCAAGAAGAATAAGGCAGAAGGAAATTGACCGGGAATAAAGGAGACGGGGGGCGTCGGCGAAATGAATGAAGGTGTGGTTGATATGCCCTGAAAGATACAAAATACGGTGCGACTGACCCGGCAGTTCGGTGTGTTTCATCTGTTTCCGTTACTGTGAGCGAATATATACGGAATTATAGGATAAATAGATGTCTTATCAGTAAATTGATAGTTACCCAACACTACGCAGACGCATACGTAGTGTTGGCCGGTGCAGAGAAGCCAGCGGGGTGGTGTTGCATTGGGCGGGCCGCATAGCCGACTGGTTTTGTATGTTGGTTCCTGTTCTTATCTTGCCGACTACTACTCAGACTGCCCGCCTTTACGTCCCTCAACCAACTGCTGTTAGGCGATAACCTGGAAATCCTGCGTTCCATTGACTCCGAATCCGTTGATCTGGTTTACCTCGACCCGCCGTTTTTCAGCAACCGGACCTACGAAGTGATCTGGGGCGACAAAGGCGAGGTACGTAGTTTTGAGGATAGGTTTTCGGGCGGCATCGATCACTACATCGGCTGGCTGAAAGACCGCGTTGAGGAAATGCACCGCGTACTAAAACCTACCGGCTCCATCTTTCTGCATTGCGATTGGCACGCGAACGCTCATATTCGAGTCCATATCTTAGACAAGATCTTTGGCATGAGCGGTTTTCGGGCTGAAGTGATTTGGCAACGTACAAACGCTCACAATGACGCTAAAAAGAAATTAGGCGTTGTCACTGACACTATTTGGTACTACTCAAAATCTGACAACTTCACGTACAACCCCGTCTACGGCAAACTTGATGAAAGATATGTTCAGGAAAATTACAGATTTGAATATGACAAAGGCTGATACCGCCTAGGCGACCTTACAGCTCCTAACATTCGGTTTGGTGAATCTGGCATGGAATGGCGTAAGTACAACCCCACTGTTGCTGGTCGTAGTTGGGCAGTACCAAACGTAACAGTGGAAGCTTTAGTAGGGAAAGAGAAGTGTATTGAAATGGGTGTGCTTGCTAAACTTGACTTGCTGTATGAAAATAACTATCTCGTATTCTCCAAGAATGGGATTCCAAGTGTCAAAAGATATTTAGATAACTCTAAAGGAAATATAGTAGCTAATTTTTGGAACGATCTTCCCAACATTCAATCACAATCCAAAGAACGTATAGGCTATCCAACACAGAAACCCGAAGCTCTTTTAGAGCGGATTATCATAATGGCGTCCAACGAAGGCGACGTCGTGTTGGACCCGTTTGTTGGGGGCGGCACAACCGTAGCCGTGGCCGACAAACTACACCGTCGCTGGATTGGCATCGACCAATCAGTTCAGGCTATCAAAGTAACCGAACTCCGGCTCTACAACCAGGCCGATCTGTTCACCCAGCCGTTCCTGACCAAACTCCACAAATACGATTACGACACCCTGCGCTACAAAGACGCCTTTCAGTTTGAAACCTTCATGGTCACTACGTTTGGCGGGCGTCCCAACACCCGCCAGCGGGGCGACTTAGGGCTGGACGGGCGCACCCCCGACAACATTCCCATTCAGGTCAAACGCTCGGACAACATCGGCCGTAACGTAGTCGATAATTTCCTGTCGGCCATTCAACGCTACGACAAACGGCTGTTCGACCAGAACCGGGCCGAGGGCAAACCGGCCGGGTTTATTATTGCGTTCAGTTTTGGCAAAGGTGCTATCGAAGAGGTGGCCCGGCTAAAGAACAGCGAGAACGTCATCATCAAACTGGTACGGGTGGAGGACATTGTACCCATTGCCAAAAAGCCAACCCTGCGCGTTACCCTCACCGATCAGGGCAAAGACCGCAACGGCGGAGCGGCTAAAGTGCTGCACTCCATCAGTTTTCAGGCCATTGGCGAATCGGCCGTTGGGGTGGAGTTCTATTCGTGGGATTTCGACTACAAAGACACCGGCGGCCGGCCCGATACCAGTTTCAAGGCCGAGGTGCTGTTAGACAAGTCCGGGTTTCAGACGTGGAAATTCAAACCGGGGCTGCACTACGTAGCGGTGAAGGTGGTTGACAACGACGGACTGGAGAGCGTGGAGGTGCTGAAACTAAAAGTCAACGGCAACGTTGAACGACAGCCTTAACAACGCGCTGCGTTCCTGACTTATTTAAGAGACCTACAGGTAGTTATAGGACGACAGGGTTTACTGAAGTCGGATATAAAAAACTTACTGGGGTGTTAAGTTTATAAAAACAATATATGACGATGAAATAATCTATTGTCATTAGAGTAGAAAAAGTTTTTCACCTACTTTTATCCGCAAGCTCAACACCCTGCTCGCCTTTTAGTCCCCATCGTACCTATTTCTTCATCACTGGCAATCATGAACGCCGGTCCTTCTGATGTCTTGAGTGATCTTTCGCTCTTAAAGACCGCACTCGCCCACGCGGCCAACGCCATTGCCGTGTGCGAAGCCGTGCGCGACGACCAGGGGACAATTGTTGATTTTCGGTACCGGCTCATTAACCGTCATTGGGAGAAATTTGTCGGTCAGCGTAGTAAAATCACCTGCGGTCGGTCGGTGACGCTGTCGTTTCCGGGGGCGTATGCGGGTGGAATAGAGCAGCGGGCGGCTGAGGTTATGCTTACTGGTCAGGAACACCGGCAGCAGATTCAGTACACAACCCCTGATGGGTACACCGGCTGGGCCGACCTCACAATTTCGCCCTGGAAACAGCACGGAGTTGTTATTTCGCTGCTGGAAGTAAGTGACCCGAAATCGCTGCTGCCAGCCAATCGCCAACCGGCAGAGCTACTTGAAAATGTTTTTCGTAACTCGCTCAATGGCATTTGGGCGGTTGAGGCTGTCCGGCAGGCAACCGGTTCCGTCAGCGATTTTCGGTTTATCCTGGTTAACCAGCCGGGTAGTCTGAAAGCCTGTATGTCGGGCAGCCAATTTCCGCCCCCCACCCTGCTCACCCTGTATCCAGCCGTCGGCCGGATACCCTTTCCGGGTACTACGGCGGCCGGCACCCAAACTATTTTTGAGCGTTACGTTGAGGTTGTAGACACGGGCCTGCCCGTTACCTACCTCATTGACTATCAGCACGATGGGCTGTCGGGCTGGTTCCAGATCTCGGTCAGCAAATTAAACGACGGCCTGCTGATTACGTTCCTGGACGTATCCGACCTCAAACGGGCGCAGCAGCAATTGGAACGCTCTAACCACGAACTGCAGCAGACGAATCATAATTTAGAGCAGTTCACCTACGTAGCGTCGCACGATTTGCAGGAGCCCCTACGCAAGATTCAATCATTCGGCGACCTGCTGACCAACCACCTGGGCCAGAATGCCGATGGGGAAGTCGTTGATATGGTTCGGCGAATGCAGGCAGCGGCCCAGCGGATGCAGGTACTGGTGAAAGACTTGCTGGCCTACTCGCGGCTGACGACCCGGCAGGACGAGTTTAATCTGGTGCCCCTGAGTCAGGTAATAACCGAGTCCCTCACCGATTTGCAGCCGTTGGTCGATTCAAAACAAGCCATTATCGAAACCGATCCGCTGCCCACCGTGCCGGGCGATGCCGTCCAGTTGCGTCAGTTATTTTTCTGCCTCATTAACAACGCCCTCAAATTTCACAAACCCGGCACCACGCCCCGAATTGAGGTATCGTGGGTGGCGGCAGACACTGAAACTGCTGACCTGCCCACAAGTCTGGCCGAGTCGGGTCGGCGGTACGTAGCGGTGTCGGTGAAAGACGACGGCATCGGTTTCGATCAGAAATATACGGACCGGATCTTCACTATTTTTCAGCGGCTGCACGGGCGCGGGCACTACGATGGCACAGGCATTGGACTAGCGCTGGCCCAAAAAGTGGCCCAGAATCATGGCGGGGCCGTTACAGCCCGCAGCCTCCCGGGTCAGGGAGCTATGTTCACCGCCTGGCTGCCCGTGAACTGATCTGGCTGCTCATGGCCCCGCCGGTAGCCATCCAACCTGGATACCTGACAACGTCGGGCCATCGCATCAGCCAGTTCAATACGGCTCGTCTGCCGCATCTTCCTCTTCGGCGAGCTCCGTAATTTCCTGGTCAAGCTCGTCATCCGTCAGCTCACCGCTCAGCAAATCTTTGGGCAGGTCGTCCAGATCGTCGTTCGAAACCTCGTCGGTGGCATGGCGGGCTGTGGCCGTATCGGTAAACAGGAGCGTGTCAGCCGCTTCGTCGTCGCCGGGGTTCATGCTATCGGGATGACCATTAATGCCCAAGCCGGTATAAACGACCTCGTCCAGTTCCTCGTTGTTCTGGGGCACATTGGTGTTCTGGGGCGACATGCCTTCCAGCGGTCCGCCCGAATACTCGTCTACCCGCTGCTGACCGGAGTTATTTAATTTTTCCATGGGGTTTGCCATTTACGTGCCGGGTAATGGGGAGAGCGGGACAAAAACCGTCAGGCTTCCCAGCATTACTCCCCTAACCCCCAGCCAAACGAAGTGTTTTGGAAACAGGCTATTTCCCTACCACCACCTTCTGCACCTGCTCCGGGTATGATGCCCCATTTGAGTTGTCGGCGGATAGCCTCAGCAGGTACGTACCGCTGGGCAGGCCTCCCAGATCAACGGTTTTTTCGGTGCCGGCCTGAACGGTCTGGCCCGGCAACAGGACCTGCCCCGATAATGAGCGTAGTTCAATGCGGCCGTTGTAGGAGGCCCGGATCGTTACGTAGCGCTCGGTTGGGTTTGGAAACGCCCAGGGGCCAGTCGGCTTTTCTTCCAGCGCCGTAACGAGAATTTTCGGCGACGTATTTTTCAGGTAGCGCAATCCGCCCGCCAGACTGCCCAGCACCAGGTCGGGCAATTGATCGCCATCGAGGTCGCCCAGGGTGGCCACCAGACCCTTGCCCGGCATGCCCACAGCCGGCAGCGAGTCGAGCAGGGTCAGCGGCTGATTTTGTTGTTCGGGCAATTGCCAGTCGGGGAGCCGGTAGACCCGCACCTGCCCACCGCCAGACGCCACGACCAGTTCGTTTTTCTGATCGCCGTTCAGGTCGGCAACCACGAGCGAGCGCGCACCGGCCAGCCGGTCGAACGAGAACCCTCCGAAGGTCAGGTTACGTAATTGAAACACGGGCGCCAACGCCGTGCCGGCGTTACGCATAAACTGAATAGTGCCGTCGGACTTGCTAATTAACAGGTCGGGCCTGCCGTCGCGGTCCACGTCGGTTACGGTTGCCCCATCGGCGGCACTCATCAGGTCACGCGTGGGCCAGCGGATGGCCGCAGCCAGACTATACTGAACCGCAGCTCCGCGTGCGGCCTGGTTAAGCAGGACACGCATATCGGCACCAGCGCCGGCTACCACCAGGTCCAGACTGCCGTTGGCGTCTACGTCTACAAAGGCGGGCCTGACGCTGGTCAGGGCCTGCGAGGCCGTCAATCCCAAATAATCGGTCGTCATCAGGGTAAAAGCCGGATTCTGGGCGGTGCCTTTGTTTTCGAACTGCCACAGCCCGCCCCGGTACCCATTGGCCGTAGCAGCCCCCGAATACCCAACCAGCATATCCAGGTCGCCGTCGCCGTCGAGGTCGGCCAGGGCCGGAGCCGCGTTCTCGCCGAGGTCGAGCATGTCGTTCTGCAAAAAATCTTTTTGAACGAGCTGAAAGTCAGGCCGCTGATTGGTACCGGCATTTTTGTAGAACCAGCCCGACGCCCGAAAGTCGAACATCTGGTCTTCGTTGAAACTCACGTTGGGCGATGCCAGCAGGTCTTTGTTGCCATCGCCGTCGACATCTTCCCAGAACGTAGCCGGAAACACGGGAAACACAACGGGGTTGCGGGCCGGAAACAGGCTGTCGAACGCCGTGAACGTGGCACTGCTGTTGTTGGGGCCGGCACTGCGGATACGGGCCAGATTCTGGCAGTGAACGAACCCAAACAGGAGGTCTTTGTTACCGTCGCCATCGGTATCGACCACGGTCAGCGAATTACCCGAATGCAGCGGGCGTGCCCCGGCCGGATTGACGGCTGGAAGCGTCCGGGCCGGTTCGCCCCCGCAGTCCAGCCCAAAGGTGAAGTCGTTGCAGAAATTCTTTTTGAAACGGCCCCAGCACACACTCGACGTTCGCTTGAAGTCCAGCCCACCTTTCTGTCCGGTGCGCTCAACGCTCAGGTTCTGCTGGTAGGAAATCTGGTCGCCGGTGCCGTCGAACGTCAGTATGTCAATATCACCATCGTCGTCATAATCGAGAATGGCGGGCAGATCGGCACCCGAAACGTAGAGCGGTTGCCTACCACCATATCCTTCGGTCATGAGGGCATCTGTTACCAGCCGGAACTGGGGCCGGCCGTTTGCCGATTCGTTGCGCAGCAGCCTGACGCCACTCGGCCCGGTTGTAAAAAGGTCCTTGCGGCCGTCGCCATCGTAATCAACCAGCAGCATCCAGCTGGTCATGGCCGGAAAAACGGTTTCGTATTGCGGGGCGTATTGCCAGGTGGTTCCTGCGCCGGTGGGGTTATCAATGGCGATAAACGTACTGACTTTCTCGGTTGTCCGGTCGAACACCACCAGATCGTCGCGGGCGTCGTCGTTCAGGCGCATGGTCGAGTACTGGGTGGTGTTCAACCCGCCCGCCCACGGATTGCGCAGCGACCGCCCCGCCAGGCTGACGGTGGGGCGCTGGTCGTACTGAAAGTCGAAGGCTCCCCCTGACTGCGCCACGCAAAGCCAGGGACTCACCAAAAAACAAAGCGTAAACAGGTTTTTCATTCTACTTTTGACTGTTTTTTAGCGTAGTGCCCGCCGGCGATACGCGTTGCGACACCACCGTATCAATGCCAGGCCGGCTGTGCTTTCCCCATACAGAGGAACGATGAAACAAGCCCGAATGTGATGCTTTCAACCAGACAACTTTATTCTAAATTTCAGGAATGCACAGGTATATCGACTGATACGCGCCGGATCACTCCCGACTGCCTGTTTGTTGCCCTGACCGGCGACAGATTTAATGGCAACACCTTTGCCCAACAGGCGCTGTCGCTGGGTGCTCGCTACGCCCTCGTCGACGACCCCGACGTAGCCCACCTCGATTCTGCCCGCTGCCTGCTCGTGCCCGATAGCCTGCTGGCGCTGCAGGACCTGGCCCGGTGCCACCGCCAGACATTCCAATTTCCCGTGGTGGGCCTGACAGGCTCCAACGGAAAAACAACCACCAAAGAACTGATTGCCGCCGTGCTGGGCAAAAATTACCGGGTTTATGCCACCTTAGGTAACCTTAACAACCATATCGGCGTACCCCTGACCTTGTTGGCCATAACGGACCAGTACGACATGGCCGTGGTGGAAATGGGGGCCAATCACCAGAAAGAGATCGAGTTCCTATGCTCCATTGCACAACCCACGCACGGCCTCATTACGAACATCGGCAAGGCACACCTCGAAGGCTTTGGCGGTATCGAGGGTGTCAGGAAAGGCAAAGGCGAACTGTATGACTACCTGGCCGGGAACGGAAAAACGGTGTTCATTAACTCGCGCGATACTGTGCTGACGGCCATGTACCGTGAGCGGCTCAAATTAGGAGAGGCTGAGAGGTCCCGGACCGGGATGGGCTTTGCCGAAGCCATTTTTTATCCGGGTGAACCCATTGAACTGGTGCAGGAGTCACCGGTGGTTGTGTACCGCGATGCGGCCGGGCAGGCCGTAACGACGCACCTGCCCGGTCGCTACAACTTTGAGAATATATTGGCTGCCCTGGCCATTGGCGATTATTTTGGGGTTTCGCCGGCAGACACCAACCGTGCCATTGCCGACTATAGCCCGACAAACAACCGCTCGCAGGTGGTTGTGAAAGGCACGAACACCATTCTGCTGGACGCCTATAACGCCAATCCGAGTTCAATGGCGGCTGCTGTCCGGCAGTTTGCCGCCCTGCCCGCCCGCCGAAAAATGGTTATCCTGGGTGATATGTACGAACTCGGAAATGAAAGCGAAGCAGAACACGCGGCCCTGGGGCAGTTGATTGCCAGTTGTAACTTCGATGTCGTGATTCTGGCCGGACAGGATATGAAGTTTGCCCTCCCGGCCCTGCCGACGGCGTACTATATTGCCGACAAGTTTTCGCTGCACAACTGGCTTATGGACCACCCCATGACCGATACGCACGTCCTGGTGAAAGGATCGCGGGGAATGGGCCTGGAAACCGTTGTGCCATTTTTGTAGATTCTGACTAAGTGGCTGATAACAGGCAACACCGGATTTCAACCCAATACTACCTGCTGTCATCCGTTACGTTGCTGAAATCGCTATGAAATACGTTGTTTTACTTTTTTTTCTCATCGGCGGTGTTCATTTATTTGGGCAGCCGCACCGGTTCGAGAAAGACATCCAGGCCTTTGAAGCACAGGACCAGCAAACCCCACCTCCAGCCGGGGCCATCCTGTTTACGGGCAGTTCATCCATCGTGTTCTGGAACAACCTGCCGCAGTATTATCCGGATAAAGTCATTCTGAAACGCGGCTTTGGCGGCTCCGAACTGAGCGATGTACACTACTTCGCCGACCGCGTTATTATTCGCTATCGGCCGAAGCAGGTTGTCGTTTACGCCGGAGAAAACGACATCGCCGGGGGCAAACAAACGGCCCGGCAAACCGCTGCCCGCCTGGTAGACCTGTTCCGCTACGTACGTAAAAACCTGCCCAACGCTACGTTCACCTTTATCGCCATCAAACTCAGCCCGTCGCGCCGACAATACTGGCCCGCCATGGATGATGCCAACCGGCGAATCAGGCGGTTCCTGGCCAGGCAATCAAATACCCAATTTGTAGATATCCGACCGGCCATGGCCGGTCCTGACGGGCAACCAATCAGCGAACTATTCCGGTCCGACAGCCTGCACATGACCGAAAAAGGGTACCAGCGGTGGGCACCGGTGCTGCGGCCGTATCTGAAGTGAGTCACCAGTCCTCTGGCTCACAACAGTTAATAACCCCTGGGAAAGAGAAACTCTACCATCCGCCAAAAAATAGTGACCGGAATGCGCCGGTTGGTTTCCCACTCATTGGTATGTGCAACGACCTCGGTCTCGATAAACTGCCGAACGGTTTGCCGGAAGAGGTGGTACTCATCAGAGAAATCAAACGAGGGCCGTTGCGGGCGTGGGACATTTTTACCCAAAGCTGGCTATACCAAAGGAGAGCAATCAGACCAAAACATAAAATGTGAGGAACGTGTCTAAAACATTTCCGAAAGGGCAGTCGTTAACCCGGCGTACTACCATTTACAATCTCTATGTTTAACTCAATTTCCAGATCAGTACGCGTAACACAATTTTTTCTCTTTTTTCTTTGTCTGTCAAGTACTTATGCCCAGCAGCGATTTAGTGCCGGGCCACGCGTTGGCTTGAATTTATCTAATTACTGGGGTCATGCCGATCACATGAAGTTTAAACCGGGACTGGCGGCTGGGGCGTTTTTGATGTATAGTTCACTCAATCACTTTGGCATTTCGGCCGACGTCCTGTACTCGCAGCGGGGCACCAGGTATTCGGGAACCGACTTTTCTCCGTTTGGGAATCCGGCAACAACAAAATTTACCCAGCGGGTAAATTACCTCGAAATTCCGGTTGTAGCCCGCTACTTTCTGACACTGGATGGGAATTTTCGGCCGAATGTATTTATTGGTCCATCAGTTGGTATCAAGCTCAATGCCCGGCGTGTCAATGGTGAATATATTGGCCGTGTTACGGGTCCTGCAATCAATGGTGACAACGGCAACGACTTTAGAAACGTGGACCTTGGCGCAACGGGTGGCTTTCAGCTTAACTGGGGCGTTGGCAACCGGCAGCGCTTCCTGATCGATGCCCGCTATACCCTCGGCCTGACGGGCGTGCAAACCAACCTGCCCAATGTTTGGGGACAGCGCAGTAGCCTGCAGAACTCAACCATCACGCTCGCCCTCGGATATGGTTTCGGCATCGGGCGCGAATACCCTAGTCGCTTCAGGCGGTAACGTTTTCTTTTTTCCTAATCAGACAGCGGCCCGTCCTGTGTTACTCAGGACGGGCCGCTGTCTGGTATGAAGAGTCAACGCTGGCAACATTTACAAGTAATATGGGTCGCTCATTCTTCATGGAATGTCACGCGGGTCAGGAGCAACCCGGGTGTTGTCGTAGAAGGTGTTCATCAGAGCCATATCGTCGTCGGTAATCACAAAATCGAAGACGTCGAAATTGGCCCGGATGCGGTCACTCTTCACCGACTTAGGAATGGTGACTACGTTATGCTGCAATGACCAGCGCACCAGCAGTTGGTAGGTTGTTTTACCGTATTTCTGGGCTAGCGTCACCAACCTCGGATCATTCTGCTTCTCGCCCCGAACCAGGGGGGCGTAGCCTTCGGGCTGAATACCCTTCTGACGGCAGTACGTCAATACGTCCGGGAGGTAGCAGTAGGGGCTGAACTCGAACTGGTTGACGGCGGGCGTAATGTTAGCCTGTTCAAACAGCTCGTCCAGGTGCGGAGCGTAGTAATTGGATACGCCAATGGCCCGCGCGCGCCCGTCGGCGTATATTTTTTCGAGCGCCCGCCAGGTCTCACGCCGGTGCTCCTGCACGGGCCAGTGAATCAGGTACAGGTCTACTACGTCGAGTTGAAGTCGGTCCAGACTGCGGTCAAATGCGCGCAGGGTCCGCTCGTAGCCCTGATCGTCGTTCCATACTTTTGTGGTGATAAAGACTTCCTGCCGGGGCAAACCTACCGACTGGAGCGCAGCGGCCACTTCGCGTTCGTTGCCATAGGCGGCAGCCGTATCGATCAGGCGGCACCCCGCTTCGAGCGCCAACTCCACGGCTTGCTGGACTTCGTTATGCTGGGTGGGGGCGTAGACACCGAGGCCTAACAGGGGCATCTCGATACCGTTGTTGAGGGTCACGTGGGGTATTGTCATTCGTAAACAGGTTTTATTAGCTTAATCGCCAACCAGTGCCAGATGTTTTCGCGTCGTATGATGGGCTAAAATCAAGATTACAATCTGTTGTTTGGTCAATAAAACGGTAAAAACAAATGAGCCACACGCTGGCGGGTGTGGCTCATTGCTAAATTGACAAAATAACTAACGGCTCAGGTACAGATTCCGCTCGCCGTAGACGTTGAGAAAGAAATCGTCGGTCAGATCGTCGATGAAGTAGATACCCTCGCCGGTCGATTTCATCTCGGGGCCAAGCTCCTTGTTCACATTCGGGAATTTGTTGAACGAGAAAACCGGAATCTTAATCGCATAGCCCTTCTTAACGGGTTTAAAGTCAAAGTCTTTTACCTTCTTATCGCCCAGCATCACCTTCGTAGCGTAGTTGACGTAAGGTTCCTGGTAGGCTTTGCAAATGAACGGAACAGTGCGGCTGGCCCGGGGGTTGGCTTCGATGATGTAGACAACCTCATTTTTGATGGCAAACTGAATATTAATCAGGCCAACGGTGCGGAGTGCCAGGGCAATCTTGCGGGTGTGTTCCTCAATTTGCCGGATCACGTTTTCGCTCAGGTCGAAGGGCGGCAACACGGCGTAGGAGTCGCCGGAGTGAATGCCCGCCGGTTCGATGTGCTCCATGATCCCGATGATGTACACGTCCTCACCATCGCAAATGGCATCGGCTTCGGCCTCAATGGCGTTTTCCAGGAAGTGATCGAGCAGGATGTTGTTGTCGGGAATGTCCTGCAAAATCTTCATTACGTGCCCTTCCAGCTCGGTTTCGTTGATAACGATCTTCATGTTCTGACCACCCAGCACGTAGCTCGGCCGAACCAGCAGCGGAAAGCCCAGCTCACGGGACAGTTCCAGCGCCCCTTCCGACTCGCGCACCGTGCCAAACTTCGGATACGGAATGCCCAGATCGCGCAGCAGGCTTGAAAACTGGCCCCGGTCTTCGGCCAGGTCGAGGGCTTCCCAACTCGTACCAATGATTTTGATGCCGTAGCGGGTCAGTTTCTCGGCCATTTTGAGGGCTGTCTGGCCACCCAGCTGCACGATTACCCCCACCGGCTGCTCATGCATGATAATGGCGTGAACATGCTCCCAGAAGACCGGTTCAAAGTACAGTTTATCGGCAATGTCGGGGTCGGTCGAGACGGTTTCCGGATTGCAGTTAATCATGATTGTCTCGTAGCCGGCTTCCTTGGCGGCCAGCACACCATGTACGCAGGAATAATCGAACTCGATGCCCTGCCCGATTCGGTTCGGGCCGGAGCCGAGCACGACGATTTTAGGCCGGTCGCTGCGAATTGATTCGTTGCCGGGAAGATCGGACACGGGTTCGGGACGATCGAGCGTAATGGGCAACTGGTTGTTAAAGGTCGAGTAGTAGTAAGGGGTTCGGGCTTCAAACTCAGCCGCGCAGGTATCCACACACTTGAATACGCGCCGGATGTTGTGCGTCTGGCGGTAATCATAAATCTTGCTTTCCTTCACCGTCAGCAGGTGTGCCAGTTGCCGGTCGGCGTAGCCTTTCTGCTTGGCTGTGCGCAGCAGTTCGGGCGGCAGATCGTCCAGATCATACTGCTGAATTTCGCGCTCCAGCTCAATCAGCTCCTCAATCTGATGGAGAAACCACGGATCTATCTTGGTAAGCTGCTGAATCGTGCGGAACGACATGCCCGCTTTAAACGCGTCGTATATGTGAAACAGGCGGTTCCAGCTTGGGTGCTGCAGGCTCTGGGTCAGCGCGTGGCGGTCGGTTAGTTCGCGGCCGTCGGCCCCCAGCCCGTTGCGCCGGATCTCCAGCGACTGACAGGCTTTTTGCAGGGCCTCCTGAAAGTTCCGCCCAATGCCCATCGCTTCGCCCACCGACTTCATCTGCAAACCCAGCGACCGATCGGCACCGGGAAACTTGTCGAAGTTCCAGCGGGGTACTTTCACGATTACGTAGTCGATGGCCGGCTCAAAAAAGGCGGATGTAGTGCCCGTAATGGGGTTTATCAACTCGTCGAGGTTATAGCCAATGGCCATTTTGGCGGCAATCTTCGCAATGGGGTAGCCCGTGGCTTTAGACGCGAGCGCCGACGACCGGCTCACGCGCGGATTAACCTCAATGGCAATAATGTCGTCGGTTTGCGGATTAACGGAGAACTGGATGTTGCAGCCCCCCGCAAACTGGCCAATGGCACCCATAACTTTTATCGACAGGTCGCGCATCTGCTGGTACAGCGTATCAGGCAGCGTCATGGCCGGGGCAACCGTAATGGAGTCGCCGGTGTGAATGCCCATCGGGTCGAAGTTCTCGATGGAGCAAATGATTATGAAGTTGCTGTTATGATCGCGCAGCAGCTCAAGTTCATACTCCTTCCAGCCCATCACGCTTTGCTCCACTAACACCTCATGCACGGGCGATGCGTGCAGCCCATGCGTCAGGGCCTTGTCAAACTCTTCGGGCGTATTGACGAATCCGCCCCCCGTGCCGCCAAGCGTAAACGACGGCCGGATCACGAGGGGAAAACCGATCTCCTGGGCAATTTCTTTGCCTTCCAGAAATGACCGGGCCGTGCGGCCCTTACAGACACCGATACCCAACTGGAGCATGAGCAGCCGGAATTTCTCGCGGTCTTCGGTGGTCTCGATGGCCTTTATATCTACGCCTATAATCTGGACACCGTATTTGGTCCAGATACCCGCTTTGTCGCAGTCGATGGCCAAGTTGAGGGCCGTTTGACCACCCATTGTGGGCAGCACCGCGTCGATGGGTTTTCCCATCTCCTGGTGTTTCTTCAGAATCTCGATGATGGATTTCTTCTCCAGCGGCAGCAGGTACACATAGTCGGCGTTGATCGGGTCGGTCATGATCGTGGCCGGATTGGAATTAATCAGCGCCACTTCGATGCCCTCATCGCGGATGGAACGGGCAGCCTGCGAACCAGCATAGTCAAACTCACACGCCTGACCAATGACGATGGGACCGGAGCCAATAATAAGAACGGAGCGAATAGCTGAATTTTTGGGCATTTTCGGCGGAGCTAACTAAAAATGTAATACACAGGACGTAGTGTCTGTCAGACCGTTGGCGGATGGCCAAAAATCCTGCAAAAATAGTCGATTCAACGGTAAGGAACTGAGTAAACGGCCGAAAAATTCAGACATAGTCAGGTCATCAGTCTGAGATGTCATTCATTATCGAACAACAGATCAGGATAGTTGCAAAGAGGCCTGCTGTGGGTTAGCTTTGAGTAGGGCTTGCTTTCCGTTCCCGCTTATGCACCGTTTCACCCTTCTTTGCTTGTGCGTACTGGTCAGTTGGCTGACCTTCAGGTGCACAGCCGACTACCCCGCTACTGCCCCCTACTCGGCCGCCATAAACCCGAATCCATCAACGGGAGGTGGGCCCGTTCCCAATCCCCTGCCCCCGCCCAAACGGCTGTTTCTGGCCAACGATAAAGTCCGGGTGGGTATCGACCTGAACATGGGCGGGGCCATCAATTACCTCTCCGAAGCGGGCAGTACCATCAACATGGTCAACAACAACGACCTTGGACGGCAGGTGCAGACGTCTATTTACGCGGGACCATACCCCTATTCGGTCAATGGCAAACATCCCGTTCCGGACTGGATAAACTTAGGCTGGAACCCCGTTCAAACCGGCGACTATTATAACCACCCGGCCCGCATCATCAGCTACCAGCAGAGCCAGAATCTGCTGTATGTCAAAACAATCCCCCTGATCTGGCCCCTGTTCGACGAACCCGCCGACTGCGTGATGGAACACTGGGTCCAGCTGCGCAACAACACGGTTCACGTCCGGTGCCGGATTTCCATTAACCGGGCCGACACCACCCAATATGATGCCCGAACCCAGGAGACGCCCTGTGTTTATCTTAACGGTCCATACTACCGGTTTGTCACCTACACGGGCGACAAACCCTTCAGCAACGAACCGGTTGAGGAATTCACCAATAAAGATAATTCGTTCCGCTATGGTACGGAGAACTGGATAGCGCTGCTCAATGATAAAGGGCGTGGCGTGGGACTATACCGGGCCGGTAAGTATATGTTCGGCTCGGCGTACTTCGGATCGGACCGCACCAGTGGCGAGTATGACGGATCGAGCGGCTATGTCAACAACCACGATTTTCTCCTGTTTGATCACAATGGACAGTACGAGTACGAATACGATCTGGTAGTTGGCTCCCTTACCGACATCCGGCAGTTTGCCTATAGCCAGCCGCGACCCGACACGAAGCCCAACTTCCGATTTGGGCAGGACCGCCTGGGCTGGTTTTATTACAACATTACGGATACGGGCTGGCCCACCCGGAACGAACTCAATATTCGCTGGCAGATGGTCGACACCACCCGGGGGACATTCAGAATCCAAAGCCCGTTCGCATTCTGGCGAGCATCCGATGTGCCCAGAATTTACGTGCACGCGGCCTTCAGGACGAACGGCCCGACCGCCCGTTTTATCTGGCGTAAACCCGGCGAAGTTGATTTTTACGACATACCAACCCGCACGGTCGAGTTCCCGATCATCAACGATGGCCAGTTCAGAACGTATGAGATCAAACTGGAAGGCGAAAGCGGCTGGGACGGCATCATCATGCAAATTTCACTGAGTCCGTCAAGCGACAAAAGCCGCTCCCAGCGCGGGTCCACCCTTCGCATCCGCAGCGTCACCGCCGAACGACCAACAGGGTAACTTATGCTACACAAAAAAAGGTGCTTCGATAGACGAAGCACCTTTTTTTACAAATCTGCGTAACTGCTTACATACCCGAAGCAATGAACGGACTGACAATTGCCAGTACCTGCTCTTTTGTCAGCGGCTCGTCGAAAGCCTCGGTGACGTTGTCGCGGCTAATTCCCGTGCCCATGCCCATGCCTAGGCTAACGTTGTTTACTAACATAGTCACGTCAACACCAGCCTGCATGACGTTTTCTTCACCAGCGTAGATAGCGCCTGGCAGACCACCCGACTCATTCCTGGTAATCCAGCCCTGCTGCATTACCTGCATGCCACTATCATTAACCATGACACCATCGTCCATTCCACGCAGGTAACGAACACGCGCTGCGTGACGGGCTTCTACCGAGTGAATTTGTAGCGCCGTTGTCAGAACATCCGGGAATGGGAGCAGGCGGGGAGCCTGGCCTTTGTAAGCCCGAACGCCGGTGTCTTCAAACGCCTGAGCAACGGCCTTAAACGTATTATAATCAGAAAAAACGGTTGGGAAGGCACCCCTGGCGGTGAAATCGAAGGTGGGCTTCGGTGCGGCAAAGCTACCCAGTGCCGATCTTAACAGCGCCACGTGGGCGTTTTCGTGTTTTGCAATTTGCTCAAAAATCCTCCGATCCTCACTACGGATAAGACCTGCCATTGCCAGCCCCCGATTGTAAAATTCAGCTTCGAGGTACTCCAGCGCCAGGGCAAAGTTCAGAACATCATACACTACGGTGAGGTGATCACCATAGGCTTTGTTTAACAGCGAACCAAAGGCAACCGGAGCGGCTGCTGTTCCACCGATAACGGCTTTCTTTAACAGATTCTGGAAAACGTGACGGCGCGAGACGTGGCCCAGGCGCTCAATAGCGTCGCCATCCACCTTCTCAAGTTCATTCAATATGTTTTGTAGATTCATGACTGTAGGGGGGATTAAACTTTACGACGCACCTGCATGCCGTTGATGGTTTCTTTAATGAACGGGGCTACGAGGGCCAGCACTTCAACCGGTACGCGGATTTCTTCTCTTCCGTCAGGGTAGATGATACGATCACCGGCGAACTCTGGACCCCGTGGGTCAAGCAGCGTAGCGATGATTGCCGCATGGCGAGCCTCAACCGACACAATTTTACCGGCAACTGCCAGGTTGCCAGCGTCCATAATAAACTGTGCAGCGCCATTATAAGCCGAAACACCAATGTCCTCAAACTGACGGGCCGTTCCAAGTACGGAAGCGCGGCTTCTGAAATCGATCATGCTGAAGTCGGGCGTCAGGTTTGGAATAGCGTTCCTACCCAACGCGGCTTTTAAAAATTCCCGGTGCACAATTTCATGGTCGCGAATGTCCTTCAGAATCATCATTTCTCCTGCTGGCATATTCATGTAGGGAGTCATGACAACCTGTGTGTAGAAAGCGGCTTCCAACTGCTCCAGGGCATAGGCATAGTTCAGGATGCTCGTGTCACTAACACCGATATCGCCTAAATCGACGGTAGCGAAACCCTCCCGGGCACCACGGGCCGACGGGTCAACAATCTGATCTTTACAGGAGGTTAGTGCCACACCCGCTGCTGCGGTAACGCCCACGTAGCGCATGAACATTCGGCGACCAACCGCTGCTGATTCTTTACCCGTCAGCAACTGCCGGGTATCAGCGGGGTCTTTGGTTAATTTTTCCATTGAGTAAGTAAGTTTAGTGTCTTCCGTCCGTCAGAAGAATCATAGCTAATACGCGGTAACCCGGCAAAAGGATTTTACTTTTTTTAGAAATTTTTATCAAATTGAGTAAGTGGCCCAAAAAGTACCGTTCACTAAACAAAATAGACTAAAACCAATAAAAAAATAGCTGAAATTTAGGACGAGCCCGTTTAGATGGTTCACCCGGCCGCAATAAATTTGTCAGCCTTGCCCAGTTAAAAACCACGGTCGTTTACCAAACATTTGGGCGCAGGGGCAGTTTCACTACCAGTTCCCAACCTATCAATAAGTAACTGTTATGACGAAGAACGAAGAGATTACCGACGACCTGAACGATCTGGTCAAAATCAACAACGACCGCATCCGGGGGTACGAGAAAGCCATTGAAGACAACGAAGACACCCAGTTAAACGACCTGTTTCGGCACTACGTTGTTCAGAGTCAAAAGTTCCGCAGCCAGCTTGCCGAACATATCGTTCGCATTGACGGCCAGGCCGTTTCAGATGCTACGTCCACGGACGTATCGAGCAAAATTCACCGGGCCTGGATCGACATCAAATCGGCCCTGACGGGCAAGGACCGCGATACGGTGCTGAGTTCAGTAGAATTTGGGGAAAATGCGGCCGTAGAA
>DATHAW010000225.1:0-4758 GCA_035296465.1 Spirosoma sp. | reverse complement strand
CCATAATGGGAATGGCATTGTCGAAAAAGCGGTCCGCCACCTGGGTTTCCGTCAGGGTAAAAGCGTGGTATTTCTCGTTGAATTCTGAAAAGCGTACTTCTTTGGCCTTCGGCAGCGTCGCTGCTGAGCAAGTCAGGTAGGTAAAGTTGTCTTTCCCCTTCTGTTTTGTCAGTGCATGCCTACTTCTGGTTTGCAGTGTGTACTGAAACCGCACAACGGGGTTGTCAGGGGCCCAGCGAAAGGTGATTGCCAGCCGAACCGAGGAGTCGGCACGAAGGGCTCCTTCCACGCGCTGCTCTGTTACCCCGTTGCTTAGACTAACCGGTTTGTGAATCAAAAAGCGCCTTACCAGACCGGCAGTGGACTTGCCATCGACCTCAAACGTAGGTGGCGCAATGGCCAGGCTCTTACCGCCTGACTTCAGGCGATAGGTCCATAGGGCAGTGGCCTGGTTAGTCAACTCAACCGTGCAGAAGGCAGTCTTTACCATTGGCTGCTTGGCTTGAGAATAGACCGCCTCAGCCTGTAGCAAGAGCAAAAAGGCCAAAATCTTGTGCATCATAAAGTGAGTAGGTGGGCAGGTGAAAGCATTCGTTCGCAAATATTTACTGGCCAGGCCCAAGTTATTCGTAAAAAGCCGCACATGGCTTATACCGGGTACGGCTTTTTACAACTAGCTTCTATACGACAGAAACTACCGAATAACCTCAAACTTAAAGGCATCGGCGGCTACGGTACCGTTTACCCCCGCGTTGGTGAAGGTAATCCGCCCGTTCCGACCGGCCTGAAATAGAAACGTACCCAGTAGCACCCAGTTGTTGCCGGTTTGCTGTTGATTAATGGTCAGTTTCTCCGTGCCATTAGCATGGGTAATCTGCATTGGTACGTTGGTGGCCGCATTGGGACTGGTAGGCCACCAGCCCCATACCTTGTACGAAGCGGTACGCGGCAGGTAAGCCTGATAGGTGATCGCGGCAGGGTTAGCTCCGCGCCCCGGATTCGTCAGGTACGTGATGTCATACCGGCCACGCTTAGGGTCTTCGGACAGGCTCCACGACCCCGTTTTTTCGACGAACCGGGTCATATCATCATCGACCACCACTACTTTATCGTCGCCGAATATACCATTGGGATTGTCGGTCAAGCTAAGCACCTGCCCCTGGGTGAGCAGCTTACGACGCAGGGCATCCACATCGACCCGCTGAACCGGAACCTGTTGTTTACTGGCCATAGCAGCGGCAATGCCCGCAGTGTGCCCGGCAATCATGTACTGCGGCTCCATGCGGAAGGAGGCATAAGCTAAGTTCGAGCTGGATAGACAAACGGGTACCAGCAGGTTGGTACATTGCTCGTAACGAGGTAGCAGCGCCCGGTACGGAATCTCGTATGGAGACACCGGGATGGACATATACCCTTCGTTGAAGGTCTCACCCCGCAGTTCGGGAAAGCGGGAGATCCACTGGTAGGTACGCTGTATATGCCGTACGTCGATATTATAGGAACCCATGCCAATGCCGTCGTATTTAAGCGTATCGCGTAGCAAGTCGTGTTGCGTGAGAACGTACTCCCCCACCATTCGGCGGGCTACGCGCACGTACAACTGATGGGGCCAGTGACCCGTATCAGCAAACTCATCGCGGCACAAGCCCCACTCAGCCGCTTCACGACGGATATTCTCGGGTACAGACGGATCGTGGCCAATGAAATAAAGCAACCCATGGGTATACTGCAGATGGTCGTTCCAGATGCTGTCGCGCCGGGGATAATCAGCATCCGGATAGAGCCAGTTACTCCCATCGTACAGGTTTGTGGAAATGGGTCCACCAGAGTTAATTTCGGCTTTCCCATTGGGCAGATTGATCATCGGGCCAAAGACCCCCGTTTCACCTAACCGGGTCGGCTTCCGTACGTTTAGATACCGGCGCAACAGCTCGTAGCGGGTTGAATCGTACCCGGCCGGCCGACCAACAGTAACCCGGTTGGCCGGGTCATTGGTCATCAACAGGCGGAAGCAATACGCCTGCACACCGCCATCGGCCTCACCGATTGCGGCCAATGGTTTGGCATGCACCAGCGGCAGCACCGCTCCTTTCTTACCATTGACAAACGGCGAAACAGGATAGTGGAAGTTATGATCATCGGGATAGATAGGCTGCCGACCTGCCCACGATTCGCCATACTGAGCCACACTTTCCCGGCCAACGGAATACGACACCCCAGCACGGGCCAGCAAATCGCCTTCGTAGGTGGCGTCGATGAACGTTCGACCGGCGATGATCTGCCCACTCACCGTTTCGATCTGCTGAATCTGAGCGCCCTGTTTCTGAACCGACTTTACCCGCTGCCCAAACACAACCGTAACCTTCGATTCGCGCAGCCAGTCGCGGAGAATCTGCTCGCCCAGATGGGGTTCCGGTCCCCGCCAGAAAAACAGCGGTTTGGCGTAGGCTTTGGCTACGCGCCGGTAAAACTCCAGGGCCAACCCACCAATAACCGCCCGGTCGCCGTAGTCGGTATGGGATAGCCCACCAGTGAGCATTCCTCCCAAGTGCTGCCCTGGCTCGAGCAAGATGACCGAAGCGCCTTCACGCGCTGCTGCCACGGCGGCCACCACTCCACCGGCCGTGGCACCGTAGACAATGACATCGGCCCGACGAGGTGGCTGGCTTTGGGCCTCAGCTACGAAACCAGCCAGACCAACCAACAGAAACAGAAAACAACCTGGAAATCGCATAGAGAAGCAGAAACTAATAGCTGGGGTTTTGGGTAAGCAATAGGCTATTCCACCCAGGAAGGGGGGACGCCGTACGTCTACAATGGAACCGTGGCGGCCATTACCTGTCCGTCTGCTTCCCAAACGCATACCGTCTCCCGCCCGGTAACGGCAACGCTGGCCATCTGACCCTTACCCAATGAGACGGGTGTTTTATCGTTGGGTTTAAGCCAAACCGTGCCTCCTTCATCCCAGGCCAGCGCCGTCCCGGCTGAACTGCTACCGGCGGTGACGTTGCGGCCGGTCGCTATGACTCTTTCCGGCTCGCCTGGCCGACAGGAGTAGAGCGTATTCTCCCGTCGCCAAACGGTCAGCGGCTGAGTTGAACTGGATGGTCCCGGACTGGATGGTCGGGTTGATGACAGCACGACTGTCCCTCCATCCATTGGGCAGGCGTTTAGTTTCCAATTGCCGGACCCGAGTTTTTGCGCTGGCTTATAGGTCTTCCCTGCATCGGTCGAATGGGCAAGGTACAAATCCCGGGAGCCATCAAGCCAATTTCGGAACTGTACATAGACGTCGTTGTCCTTAGCCACCATGGAAACCCGGCAACACTCGCAAACCGTGCCCGAGGGCGAACGGTAAATAACCTGGTTGGCCGACCAGGTGCGGCCGCCATCGCGGGAGGTTGTTCCTACAATCTTGTTGGCTTTGTCGCCCCTTAGGTCTAACCAGGCGCTGTGAAATGTGCTCGAGGATGCTGCGGCAACGGCCTGAAACCCTTCTTTGGCAATGGCCGCCACATCGTTGATGCGCCTGGCCACAGACCATTGCCCGGTGCGTCGGTCAAGTGAATAGGCAAACACATCGCCCGACCGGTTGACGGCCGTAACGATAACGAACTGGTCCGTAACGGCGAGCTGCGGTCCCCGCTTGGCCCCCGCTACTAAACCCGGTAGAGTAGCCACTTTTACCGGCTGGTTAAAATGGGTCGTTTGTCCGCTAGTAGTAGCGTAGTAGATGGTCGAGTCTTGGCCATAGACCAGGTGGACTGTTCCACGCGAGTCCGCACTAACGACTGGGAGATGACCGGCCGCTACATGCTGAGCGATGAGGTTATCCGATAGCTGGCTACGGGTGTAAAAGACGAAGAACGGAAGCAACAGGCAGATGAGATAGCGCATGCGGTAAAAAGGACCACTATTACCCGTATCTACCGGACCCCGTTTCTAGTTTTGTTGACTACCCTCTGGTAATCCTTCAGGGCGGCTAGATAAGAGCTTGGTCAGCACCTGAATGTGTATCAGTGAGGGTAAGGCTTAAAATGGATAGTTAAAGGAGAGATTTTCTAGGCGTCTACTAATAAAGAAATTATCAAACTGTTCTAGTAGCAGACGCATACCGCTTAGCTTTACGGCTATGGAAGCCGTGTCCGATCAACCTCCCCTACAGCCTGATCCATTAGCGGGGCAGAAAAAGCGCGTTGAAGACGCCAGCGATTTTCTGAGCTTCTGTGACCGTTTGTCGACGGGTTATGACAGCGGGTATTATTGGGAAGACGTGCAGCGGGCCCTGCGAACAGATTCCTAGGCTAGTTCAATCAGGCCAATTTTCCAGGCCAGTGGCAATCCGTAGCGCTCGTTCGTTGTACATCCTCCCAGTAATAGCCGCTATCATAGCCAGTAGATAGCCGATCACAGATGCTCAGGAATTCAATTTACTGGCAACCTCCACGCGTTGTTTCTGAATCGCTAATGAATCAGGCGGCTGGGGTAATTGATCAGCGTTTGCTTGCATACCAGCGAAGTTAACTGTAATGGCCCATAAAAAAGCCACACCGATTGAAAGGGCGAGGCTAAAGATGCAACAGATTTATATCGCTGGATTGAGGGGTTTATTGTGCATCAAGAAACAGGAGAAGCCCTATTTATCTCTTTTTCAATGTTCAATTTAAGTAGGCGTTTTATAAACATCCGTTTGTGAAATGCCATAGACTGATAAACCCTCAACGCACTCAGTCAAAAGAGAGCGAAGTCCTTGGCGAC
>DATHAW010000224.1:0-2286 GCA_035296465.1 Spirosoma sp. | reverse complement strand
GAATCGCAATGGACACCCAAAGGCAGTTGGATTCGCCCGCAGATTGAGCGCATGGGGTTAGACAAGCATATTCAGCGGGGGCGCATCTGGCGGCTGGTTCAGGATGGCGTGAAGCCGGGGCCAAAACCCCATTTGCTGGATGAGTCGGCCAGTCAGCTGGTAACGTACCTCGATCATCCGAATGGCTGGTGGCGCGACAATGCACAGAAACAACTGATTGCCCTGGGCGATAAATCAGTGATACCGGCGCTGCGGCAACTGGCGCGGGGTGGGCAAACCGGGTCGGCTGAAAGCCCCAGTGCTTTAGCCCGCATTCATGCCTTGTGGACGCTGGAGGGACTAGATGCCATCGATCAGGCTACCATTGCCCAGGCGCTAAAGGATGCCGATGCACAGGTACGGCGAACGGCTATCTGGCTCAGCGAGCCTTACCTGAAAAAGAATGACGAAGAATCGATCAACCAGGTCGCTTCTCTCCAGAATGACCCGAGCCACGACGTCAGGATTCAATTGCTGGAGTCGCTGCATTACAGCACGTCCGATAAAGCCAAAACGGTTATCAAAGACCTGCTAACCCACAACGCAGCCGACCCTATGCTAATGGCCGTAGAAAATAGTATTCAAAAAAATATAGACTTTAAAACCTACGGTCGGAAGTTAGGTAGTCTGGCCGCCGTAGACAGAAATTCCGTACTGAAGGGGGCCGAAATATTTAAATCACTTTGTTCGTCCTGCCATGGCACCGATGGCAAGGGACTGGCCAGCCAGGTTGCCCCGCCCATTGCTGGCTCGAAACACTTGGCAGATACAGACATGTTGCTTAAAATCTTGCTGCGTGGGCTTTCCGGCCCCATTGACGACAAGACGTATCCTACGCTTATGCCGTCGATGGCCGAAAATAACGACGAATGGATTGCATCGGTAGCCAACTATATCCGATTTGAATTTGGCGCACCCGTTGCATTTACACCTCCCGTGAGTAATCAGGCCAGCACAAAACTCACCGGGACAGCAACAGGTAGCACGCCTACAGTGGCCCGACCGCCTGCTTTTCGTCGAACATTACCGATTATTAAGCCAGACGAGGTAGCTTCTCTACGGCAGCAAACGGCCCAGCGGACTACACCCTTTACGCTGGCTGAATTAGAAAGACCAGGTCAATAAACCTTTACACTCTTTTCACCCCATGAAACTATTCGTCGTATTAGCACTGGCCCTGTCGTTGACGGGCCAGGCAATTCCGTCTCTTGCACAGCAGATCTCCCGCGAGGAACTCATCTTTCTAACCCCCGACTGGAAGGGCGAACGCTTCCCCGATGGTCGGCCAAAAGTACCGGACGCTATCCTGAAGCGGATGAGATTGGTGACCCAGGAAGAAGCCTGGTCGGTCCTGAAAGGCGAAAATTACAAATACCAGTTTACGGGCGACTGGCTGACCATCAACCCCGATAGCGTGCTGGTTGGTCGGGCGCTAACGGCCACGTTTATGCCCGGCCGGCCGGACGTACACCGGGTAACGGACGATAAAGGGCATACGAAAGATGGTCGGGTGAAATCGCAGAATGCCTGGCCCATCGATATGCTTGTGAAGGGCGATGTATACGTAGTGGATCAGTTTGGTATGCATGAGGACGGGCCAACCATTGGCGACAACCTCGGCAACTCGATCTATGCCAAGACCGGCAATGGTATCGTCTACGAGGGGGCCGTTCGGGATGTGGCGGGGCTGAAAGAAATTGGTGGTTTTACCTCTTATTTTCGAAGCTATCACCCGTCGCACCACAACCCTGAAGGCAACCTGAACACTACGTTGGTTGGCATTAACCGCCCCACACGCATCGGTAAGGTAATGGTTATGCCGGGCGACGTAGTGTTAGGCCGGGATGGGGGCGTTGCGTTTATTCCACCCCACCTGGCCGAAAAAGTCGTGAAAACATCAGAGATCATTCGGTTGCGGGATATGTTCGGACACCTGCGGCTGCGCGAACAAAAATATACACCCGGCCAGATTGACTCGCGCTGGTCCGATGTTATTGAAAAAGACTTTTCGCAGTGGCTCAACGCCCACCTGAGCGAACTGCCCGTACCCAAAGAGCAAATTCAAGAGTACCTGAAAACCCGTACCTGGTAAATTCAAGACCTAAACCCCACCCGCATGAATGATGTTACTAACCCCTCCCGTGGACTCGACAGACGGTCTTTCTTAACCAAAAGCGCCATTGCCAGTGCTCTTGCCGCCACCTCATTGTCGGGCCGGGCTACCGGGCTGCCGGGGCGGTCCAGTTT
>DATHAW010000223.1:0-2728 GCA_035296465.1 Spirosoma sp. | reverse complement strand
CAAAGCGGTGCCTTTACGTAAAGGCACCGCTTTGTTTTTAGGGTTGGGGTAAGACTACGCCACTAATTCAAGCAATCCATCGCGCTGAAGTACGGCCCGCTGACGTTCACTAAGATCATCGGAGGCACGCATTAGGGGAAGCCGGACGTCGGCCGACACCAGCCCCATCATATCCAGAATGTTTTTGATACCCACCGGATTGCCTTCTTCATACAGCAGCGAATCAATACGCAGGAAATGACCGAGTTCACGCCGGGCGGTGGCATAATCGCCCAGCAGGGCGGCTTCGATCATTGCGCAGAATTTTGCCGGAAACGCATTGGCAATCACCGACATCACTCCCACCCCCCCAATGCTGACAATAGGAACACCCTGCACGTCGTCGCCCGAGATGAGCAGAAAATCGTCGGGCTTGTCGCGGGCGATTTCCATACACTGCTCAATCACGCAGGAGGCTTCTTTTACCCCAATGATGTTAGGGTGCTGCGCCAATTCAACAATCGTTTCAGCGCTCATGTTGATGCCCGTTCGGAACGGAATATTGTATAAAATGACTGGCACCGGGCTGGCGTCGGCCACACGCATAAAATGCTCGATAACACCCCGTTTGCCGGGCTTGTTATAGTACGGGCAAACCGACAAAATGGCATCAACACCCTCAAAGTCAATCTCGCTCATGCCCGCCACAACCTCGGCCGTTACGTTCCCCCCAACTCCGTACACGATGGGCAGGTTTCTGGGGTTGTTTTCTTTCAGATAGTTCAGCAACTGGGCTTTTTCGGCCTTCGTTACCGTTGGCGATTCACCCGTTGTGCCCTGCAGCACGATATACCGGACACCCCCGTCGGAAACGTGCCGGATAATACGGCCGAAGCCGTCGAAATCAATCGAAAGGTCGGCGTTGAAAGGCGTCACGATGGCAACGCCCACGCCGTGATAGTTGGTGTTCATGAAAATGGATAACGGGTAGTAGGGCAAAGTTACGGGAATTTGGCCGGATTTGACGGTAGATGCAGCAGCCGGACTCCGGTAGGTAACCCTTCCCATGCCATTCCACGTATGATTCCTGTTTCACTCCTCCAGCATGGCCGTAAATTCAGCTTCGCTGATCATCGGCACGTTTAGTTTTTGCGCATTGGCAACCTTTGATGGACCCGCGTTTTCGCCAACGATCAGGTAATTGAGCTTTTTGGAAATGCCGCTCAGCAGCCGCCCGCCATGGGCCGCAATTTTGGCTTCAAGCTCCTCACGGCTGTAATTGGCGAACGTACCGGTGTATAAAAAGGTCCGGCCTGCCAGGGAGTCCCCCTCGCGAATAACGGTTTTGCGGTCAGTAAACATCTGCAAACCAGCGGCCCGCAGCCGCTCTACGTAGATTCGGTTGTCGGGGTCGGCAAACCAGATGGCCAGGCTTTGGGCTATCCGGGGGCCTACGTCGGGTACGTTGGCGAGGGTTTCCAGGGAAGCCTCCATCAAGGCGTCCATTGACCCAAAATAGGCGGCTATCCGCTCGGCAGTTGTATTGCCCACGTAGCGGATGCCCAGCGCAAAGAGAACGTTAGGGAACGGCTGTGTTTTGGAGCGTTCAATGGCTATCAGAATGTTCCCGACCGTTTTCTCGCGGAAACTGACAATGCGCTTTTTGCCGGATTCCTCATCGGAGAAAATCTTTTCGATACCCAGCAATTGATCGGACTGGAGGTCGTAGAGGTCGGCGGGCGTTTGCACTAAGCCCCGGTCGATGAGCAGTTCAATCTTGCCTTCGCCGAGGGTTTCGATGTTCATTGCCCGGCGCTGAATAAAATGCTCAAAGCGGGCCTGCCGCTGGGGCGGACAGCCTTTTTCGTTGGGACAGTAAAAGTGCGCTTCTTTTTCGCGCCGTATCAGCGGTGTTCCGCAGGCGGGGCACTGGGTCGGGTACTGAATCGGCCGCGACTCGGCCGGACGTTTGGCCAGATCGACGCCCGTAATCTTGGGAATAATTTCGCCCCCTTTCTCAACAAAAACCGTATCGTGCAGCATGACGCCCAACCGCTCAATTTCGTTGGCATTGTGCAGCGACGCCCGCTTGACAACCGTGCCAGCCAGGAGCACTGGCGTAAGCATGGCCACCGGCGTAACGGCGCCCGTTCGGCCCACCTGATACTGAATAGCGTTCAGCGTAGTGCTGGCTCCCAGCGCTTTATACTTGAATGCAATGGCCCAGCGCGGACTCTTAGCCGTAAAGCCCAGTTCAGCCTGCTGATCGTACCGATTTACCTTCAGCACAATACCGTCAGTGCCCAGCGGCAGGTCGAAGCGTTTGGTATTCCACTCATCGATGTAGCGCATCACCTCCCAAATATCGGCGCATTTACGCCAGGTCGGCGATACGTTGAATCCCCAGTTTTTCATGGCCACCAGGCTCTCCTCATGAGTATGAAAAACGGTTTCATCCGACAGGAACGAATACACGTAGCAGTCTAAACGCCGTTGGGCAACGGCCGCTGAATTCTGCTGTTTAAACGTGCCTGACGCAGCATTACGGGGGTTCGCCAGCAGGGGTTCGCCAATGTCTTCGCGCTCTTTGTTAATACGCTCAAACTCGGCCAGCGGCAGGAATCCCTCACCCCGTACCTCAAACATGGGTGGTACAGCGATCTTGGGCACGGCACCGTCGGACTGGCTGGCTCCTTTTATCCGTAGTGGCAAGGTACGGATGGTGCGGATGTTGTTCGTAATGTCGTCG
>DATHAW010000222.1:0-3507 GCA_035296465.1 Spirosoma sp. | reverse complement strand
GTTTGCCTTTGCTGAGTCGCCACGTATAGGAGGCCGTCAGGATATTTTTCGGGTCAAAGAAATAGTCGATTCCCGCCCGGGCGTTGTTATTCAATCCCTTCAGGCGGTTCGTACTACTTTGTTGCGTGATAAACGTTGAGTCATTACGGTACAACTCCTGATATTGGTTGCTGCGGCCGGGCGTGTTTCGATACGAAGCGGTATAATTGACAAAAAAGTTGAGGTTCTTCCGTCGATAATTTACGTTGGCAGCAACCCCAAAATTACTTGGATACCCCGTGATCAGGTCAAACGAGCCATTGATGCCTTCTTTCTGTTCCTTTTTCAGGACAATGTTAATAATCCCGCCCATACCCTCTGCTTCGTAGCGGGCCGATGGATTGGTAATAATCTCAATTCGCTCGATGCTGCTGCCCTGCAACTGCTGCAGGCCACCCGATCCTTTAAGACTCACCAGGCCCGATGGCTTACCATCGATCAGAATACGTACACTCCCGCTGCCCCGTAAGCTGACGTTACCTTCGGCATCGACCGCCACGGATGGTACGTTCTGAAGAATATCAACCGCCGTCCCGCCCCGATTGGCCAGGTCTTTCCCGACGTTGAATATCTTTTTATCCAGGGCTAATTCCATTGTGCTTTTCTCGCCCTGCACAATTACCTCGCTCAGCGTATTGGTCGAAGGCAACAGCCGGAACGTACCCATACTGTGTGGAGAAGCTTCACGGGTCAGCTGGATAGCCGACGTTTTCTGCGCCTTATAACCCATGGATTCAAGCAGGGCGTAATAATTACCGGCTACGGCATCCAGCACAAAATCACCGCTTTCGTTAGTGACCGCTCCCGTCACGAAGGAACTGTCGGCCTGCTTAAACAAACGTACGTTAGAGTAGACTAAAGGCGTGTTGGCCTGAGCATCCAGTACTTTGCCGCTCAGTTTGAGTTTGCTATTGTCCTGAGCCTGCAGGGAATGGCCGGTGAGTAGCCAAACAACGACGAGGACTATGGAGAGAAAGGAGTAATTCGGAAAGTGTTGGTAAGGGGTAGTTGAGTAAGCAGTAGCGATAAATCTCATCAGGTTTTCATGATGATCGGTTATGTGGGTTCAGAACCAATAGGTCAAATATGCACCGGCGGTTCTACGTAGAGAAGCCAATCTTGTCGAATGCCGGTTTTCGGTGCCGAACGGGACAATAGGGATGACGAGAATAATCGCTATCGACCTGTTCAGGATCTTCTGGGCCGCTATTGAAATCACCGTTGCCGGACCGAAGATGCCCTACACCCCTGCGTCGTATAGATACTGATAGTCGGCTGCTGGTATTATGATTATGCCCCCTGCATAGCTAAAATATCATCGCGTTCGATTTTTATTTCATCAATCAACTGCGGCACCAGCGTTTTGTGCCCTGTAAACAAGAAGTATCAGAAAAGAAGCGAATAATTGAATGAGAAAAGCAGATGAAGAAGGAATCTCACTGAGATAAATAATAGATTTGAAAATAACTCGACCCACTCTCTTCCAACACAAGGCCATTTGATGAAATCATACCCACTATTCGTTACCCTACTTTATTTAATTCTACTCATTTCAACGAGTAATGTATCCGCTCAGGACCAGAGTAATAAAACCCCGTTTCTTTTTGGTGATTTATTGCCGGACGCCCCTGAATTAGCCGCACGTGGGGCATATAAGGTTGGTGTACGTACCTTGAAACTGGTTCACCCAGCCCAAATCGACGTACTGCACCCAAAAGACGGTAAATCGCCACTTTATGACCGCCCGCTAACCGTCGAAGTCTGGTACCCGGCTCGTATTCCAGCAGGTAAGTCGGAGTTAGTTGCGTATAACGAGGTGATGGGCGTTGCCAATGATCCAAAACGGCCGCTTATTCCCTTTACGTTTGCTGGACGAGCCCTGCGCGATGCCGAACCTAATCCCGGCGAAGGAGCGTATCCGCTGGTGATTGTGTCGCATGGCTATCCGGGGTCACGGTTTATGTTCACCTACTTAACGGAGAACCTGGCGTCAAAGGGCTACGTAGTGGTATCCATAGATCATACCGAATCGACGTACCGCGACGCGGCTGCGTTTCCCAGTACCCTTCTCAACCGGGCAACCGATGACCTTTTTGTCTTGAGCGAAATGGCCCGGCTCAGTACAAAAGAAAGTAAATCCTTTTTAGCTGGACTGCTCGATGGTAACAATACGGCCCTGATTGGCTACTCAATGGGTGGTTACGGGGCGCTCAATGCAGCGGGGGCAGGCTACAGTGCTCAGGCCGTAAGCATGTTTGGGCAGATGAGTGGCGGCAGCACTGCCTTACAAAGCCGTTCGGCCAGTGCACCAGAGTTAAAAGCTTCGCAGGACCCCCGCATAAAAGCAGTGGTTGTATTTGCACCCTGGGGCATGGAACGCGGAGTTTGGGATGCGAATGGCCTGGCTGGTCTAACGCGCCCCACGCTCTTTGTCGCGGGTAGTAAAGATGATGTGTCGGGATACGAAAAGGGTATCAAAGCCATTTATGAGGGAGCGGTGAATGCCGATCGGTACATGCTAACGTACGTGAATGCCCGACATAATGTTGCTCCCAACCCTCCGCCTGTCGAATCGCTCCAGCCGGGTTTACCAATTGGCGAGTATATGCGCTATGCCGAACCGGCCTGGAACGAACGCCGGATAAATAACATCAATCAGCACTTCGTAACGGCCTTTCTGGGTATTCATCTGAAGAAACAGGATTATGGCAAGTACCTTGAGCTGAAAGAAAACGATAATGATGGACCGTGGACAGGGTTTAAACCGCGAACATCTGTCGGTTTAGAAATGAGGCACATAAACCCCTAATATTGCCGGCCACGGCCAACAGCTTTTCTATTCAAACTGA
Organism: Spirosoma sp.; assembly: GCA_035296465.1. Lineage (GTDB taxonomy): Bacteria > Bacteroidota > Bacteroidia > Cytophagales > Spirosomataceae > Spirosoma. Next base: position 619 of record DATHAW010000222.1, on the reverse strand, counting down.
AAGGCAAAATACGTGCAGCTTCCGTTACTAGTATTCTGAATGGCGTGTATTCTGAATGGCGTGGGGCACATTGGACTCCAGAAAAATTATGTCGCCCACTGCCGCCGGTAGTAGTTTGCCATCGATGCTCTCTTGAGCGGTATTCTCAATCAATAACAGGATTTCGGCGGCCCGGTGCGTATGGGGAGGGTGGCTCCACAAACCCTGGTTGAGGGTGGTTACGTGCATCTCGAATCGTTTGGTCATGGCCGTAGCGCGGTCGAACATGCGCCGGACTCCCCCTTTGTCGTGCGGCTGAAACGCTACGTCCTTCCAGTCAACCCAAAATGAACCACCCGCCTGCTTACCTCGCACGGCATCGGACGGCGCATTCGATGCATACCGCATGACGTAGTACGTAGCGGGCTTATCTCCCTTGTTTTCAAACCCGTGTTCGTCGCCCGGCATCATCAGGGCAATGCTTCCGGCCCCCAGCAACTTTGTTTTGCCTGCAATCGTCACGGTTAGTTCGCCTTCTTTAATAATGATCAGCTCTTCATCATTTTTATGAGCCGGATGTGGAGTCTGGTGGGGCGGCAGGGTTGTGGCATGTACTTTAAAATGGGTAAAGTCCGTCGTA
>DATHAW010000221.1:0-2191 GCA_035296465.1 Spirosoma sp. | reverse complement strand
CGTTACGGGTTCTTTTGCTGCATATATGACGAGCGATGTATTTTCAACTAGTCAATTTTTAAACTCGTAGCACTACAGTAGTCTCAATTGGGTTAGGCTCTCCATCGGCACAGGCAGGTTCATGCAGGTCTGTGCTAAAATATTATTGCCTGATCCCGATTACACACTCATTCGCAATCAGATAGTCCGAACAGCAGACCATGAACGTAATCTCAATACGGCTTCGCGTAAGGTAGATTCGGCCGCTATAATGGACAGGGACTGGCTATGTGGAAAGAGAAAATGAACGAACGTTGGCAGAACATGACGCTCGAACAGCGTGAGCAAATCAAGTAGCAATGGCTTGATCATTGCGGTGAGTGGGGGTGGCCGATGAAGACAACGCCGACTGAGAGCTGACCAACCCAGCCCTGACAAATCCGCCTAAACAGACGCCCCGACGCATTAAGCGAATGTGACCGAAACAATGAAGCCTACGGCTCGTTTGGGAAGAAACTAAATTTGATGAGTAACAGCTATGAAAGCATACATGATGGAGAATACAACGGGAGGAGGGGGTCGTGTGGAAGGCGAAGGCACCACTAATGGTGGCCTGACCACCGAGCAGATGGCGGGTATGCAGCCGCTTCCTAACGAAAGTGACGAAGACAGCGCCGACATTGAGAGCAACACCCTCGGCGGCACGTCGGATACGGGTGCCGGACCCGCCATCGGCGACGGTGAACCGGCTGACCAGTAAAGACCAGTAAGTGATTTAGGTTTGTTGATCAGGAGCACCCGGCAGCGTTTCATTTCAGCCACCGTAACCGGTTGGTGTTACTGCCAATCACCCTGCTATCTTTCAGGCCTACGTCGTTGTCCTGGCGTTGGCGACGAGCAGACATACAGCCACCAGACGTACCCAATGAACTAAACTGATTTCCCTACGACTGACCGGTAAAGAAGTTGGCGGGAGGTAGTAGGATTAGGTAGGCCAAGAGCTATTTTTCAGAAGTGTTTATCAACTAAATGACAGGACGCTAAAGATTACGCAACAGTTGCAATTGAGTGCACTCAATTTCAACTGTGTTTCTCAACAAAGAAAGCAGCCTGGAAACAGACTGCTTTCTTTGTTTATTGAATTCCCAACGCTAAAGCGGTGGGCCGAAAATGACTCTGTTGCAAATTTGGTCGTAATGGCTTGATTGTCAGCCCCAGCTCAGCGTTGGTGCTTATTTGTCCCACCAAACGGGGGTATCGATGTCGTCGATGTTCCGTAATCCCTGGCTCTGAATAGCAGCGTCAAGATTCGTGCGGTTCACCGAGTTCTCAGCGTCGGGATATGCCAACCGGTTTATGAAGTTGCCTTGGATGGCTTTGCCCGGATACGGATTAGGAGCCAGCATCGGGAAATTCGACCGGCGGAAGTTGGCCCACGTTTCGGGAAAGTTCAGGAACGAAGCAATCCAGTACTGCGTGTTTATCTGCTCTAGGGCACGAGCCTCCGTGTAGGGATTAGCCGTCAGATAAGCCGCAATGTCGGCCGCAGCAATAGCCGATCCTGCATCATACTCGGCCAGTTGTTGCATGTGAGCTGTTACACCTGCGTTGTAGAACGTAGCGGCACTACCCGTAGTCCAACCGCGCACGACGGCTTCAGCCAGCAACAGTTGCGTTTGAGCAAACGTTACGAAGTAGTTGGGCGAGGCAATTTTGCCCATACGGGTGCGGTCGAGTTGCGAATATTCATAGAAACTCGTTAGGCCGTCGCGCGTGGCCTGCCCCACAACGGTACTGTTGTCAAAACCCATCGGCATTCCTATTTGCGAAGCCGCCGTGCGGTCGGCGCGGGCGGCTGTTTGTGCCGCACCCGAACCTGCTCCTGTGTAGCGCACAGCAATGGCTGGCAGGCGGGGGTCGTTGGTCGATTTCAACTGGTCAACAAACGGCTTGGTTAGGTAATAGTTGTTGGCCTCCGTCCCATTTACATAAGAACCGGTAGGGTTCGTGTAGTTCGCATCGAGCCGGATCACGGCGTTATCGGCGTTCGATTGCATGACACCGCCCGTTACGGCGCGTTCCACGGTACTTCGGGCTAGCGTCGGGTTCACGGCCGATAGCCGCATCCCGGCCCGAAGCATAAGCGAATACGCCAGCCTACGCCACTTAACCACGTCGCCTGCATACATGATTTCGCCCGTTTCGCGGGTTT
>DATHAW010000220.1:0-11809 GCA_035296465.1 Spirosoma sp. | reverse complement strand
GGCACGGCCGGGTCAGGCACCTGCGCCCGAAAAATACCAAAATGCTCCGTCAGCGGATACAGCCCTTTCTGTACGGCCACATAATTTCGTTCGCGCTGCCCCGACCAGTAGTTGAGTGCCTCCAACAACGTATCATGCAGGGCCGCCCCGCGCGATCCAATCAGGCAATGTTCCGGCCAGATAAAATGCCCGAACTGCCCGTCGGCTTCGAGGTCGCGGACGTACTGCCGGGCTTTGTCGGGCGAGAAGCGTGGCACCCAGCGTCTACGCGTTACGTCATCGGCCGAAATGCGCGTGAATGGCTCGGGGTGATTGCCGTTTTCATCATGCCAGAATAACGGGTGGGCAATATCGAGCAACTGATGGGTATCGAGCGTAACGACAATGTGGTCGATGCGGTTGGCATACCGGCGAATCAAGCCGGCCATACGGTCAACATCCTGCTCAGCACCCGGCACGAACAAGGCACCAGAAGGATGGCAGAAGTCAAACTGCGTATCGATGATGAGAAAGGCACTGGTCATTTAGTATCTGTTTGTTTCTACTGCTTTGACACCCGCCTGCGCCAGCACCTGAACGCCCATCAGCAGGGGGGCAAAGCGTGGATCGCTGGTCAGTCCTTTCTTGTACCGACTATAAATCTGCTGAAGGACAACCGCGTTTTTAAACAGGCCAAAGACGTAGTAATACAGCAGGTTGGACACATCGCGCCCGCTGCAATCGGCGTAGCGATGCGCAACCTCCTGCCGGGTTAGGTTGCCGGGCAGGTGCGTCAGGTTGAAGGTTTGCCGGAATGGGTCATCTTCCGCTTCGGCCCAGTATGACAGCGACGTACCAACATCCATCAGCGGGTCGCCAACGGTACACATCTCCCAGTCCAGCACCGCCCGAATAGCGCAGTCTGACGCACCCGACAGCGCATTGGGGTCAAGCACGACGTTATCGTATTTGAAGTCGTTATGCAACAGGGTTGGTTTGTGCTGATTGGGCGCATTTTCATCGGGCATCTGTTCGGTCAGGTATCGGGCGAGGCCGGTCATGGCCGGCAAGTCATCAGTTTGGGCCGCCCCATAGCGTTTATGCCAGCCCTCAACCTGCCGCCGGACGTAGCCCTCGGGTTTGCCCAACTGAATTAGCCCCGTCTGCTGAATATCCAACGCGTGGAGTTCCACCAGGCTATCAATCAAAGATTCTGATAACCGACGCATGACATCGAATGGGATACCCGCTTTAGGGGCAGTATTGGCCCGTAGAATTACGCCCGGCACCCGGACCATTATATAGAATGGGCAACCCATCACGGCCTCATCGTCGCAGAAAATGACCGGCTCCGGAATTTTTCGGTAGCCCGCATCGCGCAGCATCGTCAACACCCGAAACTCACGGCCCATGTCGTGACCACCCCTGATGTCCTTTGCTCCTACCGGCGGCCGACGCAGCACATACTCCCGCCCGCTTGTTTTGAGCAGGTACGTCAGGTTGGAGTAACCACCAGGAAACTGCGCGATTTCAACGATGGGACCGAATGCCGGGATGTAAGCGTTTAGATAGAGTTGCAGCGCAGCAGGGTCAATTTCTTCACCGGGGCGGGTTGTGGTGGGGGTATCCTGTTTAATAGTAGTCATAGAGAGGAAGGATCAACCGGGACAATAGGCCAGACGTAACTCAGAAACTTTGTGTACTTGTTGCCTCGCCTACCAGTAGGTTAAGCCCGTGCGGCAGCCATGTCGACCGGCTTGTTTTTCTTTGTATCCAGGCCGTATTCCTTTAAAATACTACGTGCCAGCGCCGTTTTATGAACCTCGTCGGCTCCATCGTAAATGCGGGCACCACGCTCGTGGCGATAATACCAGGGCAGCAGCACGTCGTCAGTAATACCCATGGCGCCGTAGGTTTGAATGGCCCGGTCGACAACGTTAAGCATGATGTCGGCCACGAAAAATTTGATTTCCGAGATCTGGTTACGAACGGCTGCCGCCCCCAGCTTGTCAATGTTTTGCGCCGTGCGGAGCACCATCAAACGGGCTGCGTCAATCTGGGCGCGGCTTTCAGCAATCCAGCCCTGCACAAACTGCTTCTCGCCGAGCATTACGCCATCTTCCATTTCGCGGGTTGCCGCCCGGCGGCACATAAGGTCAAAGCACCGCTCACTAATGCCAATCCATCGCATGCAGTGGTGAATCCGGCCCGGCCCCAGCCGCTCCTGCGCCAGCATAAAGCCCATTCCCTCGCCACCAATCAGATTCTCGACCGGCACCCGAACGTTCGTGTAGCGTACTTCGGCATGGCTGCCCCAGTGGTCAGAGCCGTCGCCCATGATGCTGATGTTCCGAACAATCTCAAAACCCGGCGTATCGGTCGGGACGAGGATCATGCTGGCCCTGCGGTGCGGAGCCGCGTCGGGGTTGGTAACGGCCATGACCACGGCAAACGCCGAACCATCGGCCGAGGACGTGAACCATTTGTGGCCGTTAATGATGAAATGTTCCCCCGCACCAGTGGATCCATCGCGGACCGCCATCGTACCCATACGCGTAGGATTCGAACCGGCAAACTCCGGCTCGGTCATTGAGAAACAGGAACGGATAGCACCTTCTTTCAGCGGCTCCAGATACTGGTGCTTTAGGTGTTCGGGTGCGTATTTATTCATCAACTCCATGTTGCCAATATCGGGGGCCTGGCAGTTAAATGTGTAGTGACCAAAGGGGGTCCAGGCCAGCACCTCACTAATCTGCCCGAATTCGCAGAGTGTAAGGCCCAGGCCACCTTCTTCCAGGCTATGCTGCAAGCCCCACAGACCCGCCCGTTTTACCAGTTCGCGCTTCTGATCAAGAATTCTGGCCACTTTTGAAAAGTTACCCGTCAGGTACTCGGTCGTTTCGAGCGAGACAAGTTCGTTCACGACAAACTCGCGGATGCGAGGCACGAGGGCCTCGGTTTGGGGGGTGGCAAATAGCGGTTCCATGAGGAGCGTAAACTAATGAATAAACAATGGATGAAAAGCCTCTACTCTGCTTAGCCTACGTCGTACATCTGATTTTCATGACTCTTCCGGTGAGGAATAATGGTCCAGTGCTCGGTTCCCGGCATTTCGTCCTCGATGATAGCCGTGGCAACGTCTTCCAGATTTTCTTCATTGGTGATGAAAAACAAACTTTTGGGTGTGCTGGTATGCGTAGTACGTACTTCAAAATACTCATTATGCTTCTCAATGTCGTGTTTTTCGACGAGTTTGTATTGTGCCATGACTAGAAGTTGATTAGTTAAACTGAGATTGTTGGGAGCAAATTATAGGAATAACTGGCCTTTGCTTAACCACCTGCCGTTACGCACTGTTTAGAAACGGGGCTAACTATGTCCTTTACTGGATCGCGTCTATGAGTCCACTCCTACTGAGACCAAACGGAAACGAATTAACGACTAATTTATATGACTAAAAGGCATTAAAGTTATGAATCCGTGGCCAAACCCAATGAAATTTCCGTCGGAAGCTCCCCTACTCCACGCCATTTTACTATTGCTATACCAGCAATGACTGACAGGCAAACTAGTCGTCCCTTAGCAGATACAGAACGAACTGCTGAAATTTATCCTGGAAAATTTTACGCGTTGATGCGCTTATCTGAAAAACAATCATTTTATATTTGTAACCCCATTCGGGGTGTAGCGCAGCCTGGTAGCGTGCTACGTTCGGGACGTAGAGGTCGTGGCCGGGCCGCCGGTGCGGTTCGAATCCCGCCACCCCGACACAGGAACCAACAAAGACAAAAACGTTAGAACTCGTGAATAACTCGGTAAACATGATTTGGTGGTGGCATTCTTCTCATTTGGGATGAAGGTTGCCGCTATTGTTGTTTACCAACATATATACCAAGGCTCACCGTCATCCCGGTGAGCCTTATTTTTTGTCATTAATTGAAGACTATGGAAACCCTTACTACTCCCGCTAAGACCTACCACGTTGTCAGCCGACACAAACGAATGCTGGCCGACATCATTACGCCGGTTAGTATTTACCTACGCATCCGCGACCGATACCGAAACAGCATTCTGCTGGAAAGCTCAGACTACCACGGCAACGACAACAGCTTTTCTTACATCGCGTTTGACCCCGTAGCCCGCTTTTCCTATGAAGCACAGATGCTGACGGTGCAGATGCCAGGCGAGGCTGAGTACACAAATGAGCTGGCACCGAATAGGATGCTGGACGCTCTGCAAGGCTTCAAAGATAGTTTTAAGCATGAGAAAGCCCCGTTTCCATTCATCAACAACGGGCTGTTTGGGTACTTCGGCTACCCCGCGGTGCAAAGTTTCGAAGACATTACGCTCCACGCGCCAGTGCCAACGGAGAATCAGATACCAGCCGCCGTTTTCACAGTTTATCGCTACGTCATTGCCATTAATCATTTCAAAGATGAGCTCTATCTATTTGAGCACAGCTATCTGCGCGATGGCGATCCCGAAACAACCGACACCCTCAACGACATCAGTGACCTGATTACAGGCCGCAACTACCCAACCTACACATTTAGCCCGGCCGGTCCGGAACAGTCGAATTTTACGGACGATGAGTTCCGGGCGGTGATTCAGAAAGGGAAAGACCATTGCCAGCGGGGCGATGTGTTCCAGATTGTGCTGTCCCGGCGGTTCGAGATGCCGTTTCTGGGCGACGAGTTCAATGTATACCGGTCGCTACGTTCGCTCAACCCATCGCCCTATCTGTTCTACTTCGATTATGGCAACTACAAAATTTTCGGCTCCTCACCCGAATCGCAGATCGTTGTCAAAGACCGTAAAGCCACCATCTATCCCATCGCCGGTACGTTCCGGCGCACCGGCGATGACATTCGCGATGCGGAGCTGGCCCAGAAACTCTATGATGACCCCAAAGAATCGGCTGAACACGTCATGCTGGTTGATCTGGCACGCAACGATCTAAGTCGCAACTGCGATGTTGTGAAAGTGGAGACGTTCAAAGAGGTGCAGTACTATTCGCATGTTATTCACCTTGTCTCAAAGCTCGTAGGTGATCTGACCGCCGAGGCCGACCCACTCCAGATTGTGGCCGAAACCTTTCCGGCCGGCACGCTTTCGGGCGCTCCCAAGCACAATGCCATGCAACTAATTGACCGCTACGAAAGCCTAAGCCGTTCCTTTTATTCTGGCAGCATTGGCTACATGGGATTTGATGGCGAGTTCAACCACGCGATTATGATTCGCACGTTTATGAGCAAAAACAACACGCTTTATTACCAGGCGGGGGCCGGTGTAGTGGCTAAATCCGTGGTAGAAAGCGAATTACAGGAAGTACACAACAAACTAGCCGCCTTACGTATGGCGATTGACCAGGCAAAAGCACTATGAAAGTCCTCGTTTTAGATAACTACGATTCATTTACCTACAATCTCGTCTACATCCTGCGGGAATTAGGCTATCGGCCCGACGTAGTGCGTAACAACAAAATTGCGCTGGACAACGTAGCGCAATACGATAAGATCCTGCTATCTCCGGGTCCGGGCCTTCCATCAGAAGCGGGCATCATGCAGGAATTAGTGCATGAATTTGGCCCAACTAAAAGCATTTTGGGCATTTGTCTCGGACATCAGGGCATCGGGGAAGTTTACGGCGCGACGCTCGAAAACCTGGGCGATGTACTGCACGGGGTGGCACACCGGACTACCATTACCGACCGTTCGGAATTGCTCTTCGCCGATATCCCCGACCAACTCACCGTTGGCCGCTACCACTCGTGGACTGTTGTACCCGAGTCCATGCCTGCCGATCTGCGCACCACTGCCATAGACGAACACGGGCGGGTTATGGCCCTCGCCCACAGGCGCTTTGATGTACGTGGTTTACAGTTCCACCCCGAATCGGTGCTGACCGAAAATGGCGTAAAAATGATTCAAAACTGGCTAAAACAGTGAGCGAAAGAATGAATTAGTGAAAGAGCGGTATCTACTTCTTACTCTTTCGCTCATCCACTCTTTCGCTCATTCACTCTCCTACTCATTAAAAATGAAAGCAATCCTTAACCATTTGTTCGAGTACAAGACCTTATCCAAAGACCAGGCAAAGCAAGTGCTGATTGGGATTGGCCGGGGCGAGTATAACCCGTCGCAGATTGCGTCGTTTCTGACCGTATTTATGATGCGGAGTCTGCACGTTGAAGAGCTGGAAGGATTTCGCGATGCCATGCTCGAACTATGCCTGCCCGTTGACCTCTCGGCCTACGACCCAATGGATCTCTGCGGCACCGGGGGCGATGGCAAAGACACGTTTAACATCTCGACGCTGTCGTCATTTGTGGTGGCCGGGGCAGGACAACGCGTAGCCAAGCATGGCAACCACGGCGTTTCGTCGTTGGTTGGGTCCTCAACGATTATGGAACACCTTGGCTATACGTTCACGAACGATGTGGGTGAGTTGCAGCGCAAAATGGAAACGGCTGGAATCTGTTTTTTGCACGCGCCCCTGTTTCACCCGGCCATGAAGAACATCGGGCCGATTCGGAAAGAGCTTGGCGTAAAAACATTTTTCAATGTACTGGGTCCGATGGTGAACCCCGCACAGCCTCAAAAACAGCTTGTTGGAGTGTTCAGCCTTGAATTGGCTCGATTATATGCGTACCTTTATCAGCAGACAGACAAGCGATTTATGATCCTGCACGCACTTGATGGCTACGACGAAATCTCGCTAACAGGAGCATTTAAGGTCATTAGTAACCGGACAGAGCAGGTGCTGGAACCAAAACACTTGGGAATGACTACGTTAACCGCCGATTCACTAGCGGGAGGAAGAACGATTGACGAGTCGGCCAGCATTTTTATGAACGTGCTCAACAACGAGGCAACACCAGCCCAGAAGCAGGTCGTTCTGGCTAATTCAGCTATGGCGCTGTTGGCTGCCGGTCAAATCGAAAACCGCGATGATGCGGTATCGATGGCCCGCGAGTCGCTGGAAAGCGGCCGGGCATTAGGGTGCTTCAGGAAATTAATGATGTAAGTGATGTGTTAAGGGTTCGTTCAGCCCTTCAGCGGCTGGTTTATCCGGATAAAATATAGCCTGGCGGCATTAGCGAATAAAGCCTGTTGGCCGCGCACTGTTGAGTTAATATGACGATTTTAGACCAGATAGTTGCCCAGAAACGAATTGAAGTCGCCGAGCGTAAGGCGGCTACCCCGGTGTCGGCGCTCGAACTGATGCCCGATTTTAAGCGGATGCCGCTGTCGGCGCGGGATGCGGTTCAGGATTATCGGTCAACGGGTATCATTGCCGAGTTTAAGCGCAAATCGCCCTCTAAAGGCATAATCAACGACCGGGCCGACGTGACCACCACCACGCAGGGTTATGTCAAAGCCGGAGCCGCCGTTCTCTCGGTGCTAACCGATGAACCGTTTTTTGGTGGCATCCCCGCCGACTTGCAGGCCGCCCGGCTCGCTAACCCCGAAACCCCTATCCTGCGGAAAGACTTTATTATCGATGATTATCAGATCCTCGAAGCCAAAGCGTGGGGAGCCGACGTCGTATTGCTGATTGCCGCCTGCCTGACACCCCAGCAGATCATTGATCTGAGCGAACTGGCCCACAACGTGGGGATGCAGGTGCTGCTGGAAGTGCATGACGAGGAAGAGTTGGACCGTTCCTTAACGCATACCGTCGATTTAGTAGGTGTTAACAATCGAAACCTTAAAACATTCGTTACAGCCATTGACACGTCCCTGCGACTGGTCGAGCGGATACCAGATACGTTTGCGAAGATTACGGAGAGTGGCCTGCAGGATGCACAAACGATGCGGACTCTCTTTCAGGCCGGGTTTGACGGATTTCTGATCGGAGAAGCCTTCATGAAAACGCCTGATCCGGCCGCAGCCTTAGCGGGCTTAGTCGCTCAATTCAATTCCACAACCATTCCTGTTTAACTCGTACAGCAATGAAAATCAAAGTGTGCGGTCTGCGTGATGCCGACAACCTGAAAGAAATTGCCGCCCTTAGTCCTGACTTCGTTGGGTTTATTTTTTACGATCAGTCGCCCCGCTACGTAGGTGAGGAGTTAGATGAGGAGGTTATAAGGGCGCTTCCCCGTTCTATTCGAAAAGTAGGGGTGTTCGTCAATGCCAGCCCGGAGTTCATTCTGCGAATGGTCAAAAAATATGACTTCCAGTACGTTCAGCTTCATGGCACCGAAAACCCCGACTTCTGCCGGAGCCTGCGCAACCGCGGCATCAACATCATAAAAGCATTCCGGGTCGATGAGTCATTCAACTTTTCGATGCTGAACAACTACAAAGCCCAGTGCGACTTTTTTCTGTTTGATGCTAAGGGTGACCAGCCCGGCGGCAACGGCCACACGTTTGACTGGAGCATCCTGAGCCGCTACGACAACGATAAACCGTTTTTCATCAGTGGCGGCATTGGTCTCGACAACCTCGATCAGCTGGCGGCTCTGAAAGGCATGAAACTCTACGGCGTGGACGTCAACAGCCAGGTCGAAACCGCACCCGGCGTTAAAGACGTTCTAAAAGTCAAAGAATTGATTGCCCGGTTACGGCCGGTGGCAGAAGAAGAGACGGTGTAAAGACAAACTTATGCAAACCACAATCGAACCATCAACCTCGTTTGAGATATCGGACAAAGGCTTTTACGGTCATTTCGGCGGGGCTTTTATCCCGGAGATGCTCTACCCAAACGTAGAGGAACTGCGGCAAAACTACCGTCAGATCGTTGCGGACCCCACGTTTCAGGCCGAATTTCAGCAGTTGCTGGTAGACTATGTCGGGCGGCCAACTCCGCTGTTCCTGGCTAACCGGCTATCGCGAGAAACAGGTGCGATGGTATACCTTAAGCGGGAGGACCTGTGCCATACCGGGGCGCACAAAATTAATAATACCATCGGTCAGATTCTGGTAGCGCAGCGGCTTGGCAAGAAACGCATCGTTGCCGAAACGGGGGCTGGTCAGCATGGCGTAGCGACGGCAACTGTTTGTGCGCTGATGGGGCTGGAATGCATTGTTTACATGGGCAGCATCGATATGAAACGGCAGCAGCCCAACGTGGACCGGATGCGGATGCTCGGCGCCACAGTTGTTCCGGCTACAAGCGGCAGTCAGACCCTCAAAGACGCGACCAACGAGGCCATGCGCCACTGGATCAACAACCCCGTCGATACCCATTACATCATCGGTTCGGTGGTGGGTCCCCACCCCTACCCCGACATGGTCGCCAGGTTTCAGTCGGTTATTTCGGAAGAGATAAAAAAGCAGCTATTTGCCAAAACGGGCCACGAAAACCCCGATTACGTAGTGGCCTGCGTGGGTGGGGGCAGCAATGCAGCCGGTGCATTCTTTCACTACTTGGACGAGCCATCGGTCAGGTTGGTGGCGGTCGAAGCGGCCGGACATGGCCTAACATCGGGGCATTCGGCCGCGACAACGGCACTTGGCAAACCGGGTGTGCTCCATGGCAGCCGCACCATTCTGATGCAAACAGAAGACGGTCAGGTGACAGAACCTTACTCCATATCGGCCGGGCTGGATTATCCCGGCATCGGGCCGCTTCACGCGCACTTATTTGAGTCGGGTCGGGGCGATTTTTATGCCATTACGGATGAGGAGGCCATTGCCGCCGGTTTCCAGCTCAGCAAACTTGAAGGCATCATTCCAGCCATCGAAACAGCCCACGCCCTGGCAGCCTTGCCTCACATGAATCTCAAAGCCGACGATGTCGTTGTTGTGTGCCTGTCAGGACGTGGCGATAAAGATTTGACTACGTATTCGAAGTATCTCCAATGATCCTTACCCAAAACCGCATCAGCGAGTTGTTCGCGCATAAAAGCGAACGGTTGCTCAATGTTTATTTCACAGCCGGATTCCCGAACCTGGACGATACGATGACGGTGCTGCGTGGCCTGCAACAGGCGGGTGTAGACCTGGTCGAGATTGGAATGCCTTACTCCGACCCCGTTGCCGATGGAGAAACGATCCAGAAAAGCAATGTTCGCGCCCTGGAAAACGGGATGTCGCTCCATAAACTGTTTGCTCAACTGGATGGCTGCCGCGACGAATCAGCCCATGAGCCGATAACAGTGCCGATTCTGTTGATGGGATACATCAATCCGGTTCTTCAGTTCGGGGTTGAGAATTTTTGCCGAAGGTGCCGCGAGGTAGGTGTCGACGGGGTTATTTTACCGGATCTGCCATTAGACCTGTTCTTAGCCGAATACGCCCAAATCTTTCGGGAATACGACATTCTGAACGTCAACCTCATAACGCCCCAAACCACAGACGAGCGTATCCGGCACATCGACGAGGAGTCCGACGGCTTCATTTATATGGTTTCATCGGCAAGTATTACGGGAGCGGTTACGGGTATCAGCGATCCAATGCGGGCGTATTTTAGGCGAATTCAGGCCATGCAACTGCGCAATCCCCGCCTGATTGGCTTCGGCATCAACAACCACGATACGTTCAATACGGCCTGTAAGAACGCCAACGGGGCCATCGTGGGTAGTGCTTTCATCCGGCACCTGGACGATCACGGTATTTCGCCGGAGAGTATCCAGACGTTTGTCCAGACAATCCGGGCATAGACTTTCATAACCAATCACTCAAAGTGCGCCATTCGCCTGAGAAGGTTTTAGATGGCGCACTTTGAGTGATTGGCTGTACCTTTACCGTATGAATTCGGAGATCAACTTTGACAAATCGCCCGACGGCCTGATCCCGGCCGTTATTCAGGACGCTCAGACGGGCAAAGTCCTGATGCTGGGCTACATGAACCGCGAAGCGTACACCAAAACCATTGCCGATAACGTAGTAACGTTTTTCAGCCGGAGCAAACAGCGGCTCTGGACCAAGGGCGAAACATCTGCCAATTTCCTGCACGTCCGCGAGGTGCTAATTGACTGCGATGGGGATACCCTGCTCATCAAAGCCACGCCCGATGGGCCAACCTGTCACACTGGAGCCGACACGTGCTTCAACGAAGTGAATCGGGGTAACGCTCAGTTTTTGAACTATTTACAGCGTATTATTCACGACCGGAAAGTTAACCCGACCGATACGTCGTACACGGCATCGCTGTTTAAGAAAGGGGTCAATAAGATAGCGCAAAAGGTGGGTGAGGAAGCCGTTGAGTTGGTGATCGAAGCAAAAGACGATAACGACGACCTGTTCCGGGGCGAAGCAGCCGATCTGCTGTTTCATTTTCTGGTCCTGCTGGAAGAGAAAAACATGGATCTGGACGACATCACTGCCGTATTGCAGCGCCGACACGCCCGGTAGTGCTTAAACAAAGCGGAATGTGGGTTGTTGGTGTCTTTGAGTTCACCTGTTCACTAAACCAACATCTGACATGGGTATAATCATTCGCATTCTTATCAGCGCAGTGGCCGTTTACGTCGCCAGTTTGTTCATTCCCGGCATTAGAGTTACGGGTGGACCAACTACGTATCTGATCGTTGCCATTGTGCTGGGCTTGCTCAACGCCTTTATTAAGCCGATTCTGACGGTACTAACTATTCCCATTACGGTTATTACGCTTGGCTTGTTCCTGCTGGTGATCAACGTGCTGATGGTGTATTTAGCCGACTACCTGATACCTAACTTCCAGGTAACCGGCTTCATCGCTGCGTTACTATTCAGTTTCGTAGTGTCCATAGTCACTGCCTTAATCGACGCCATTGTTTGACGTAACGCAGCACTGCACAGACCATCTGTTTAAAGCTTTTTATGAAGCCTGACACGAATTTTCGCTGTCAGGCTTTTTTTATGTAGGTTAAGGTTTCTTTCCAGAGTCCGCAATGACCGAT
>DATHAW010000219.1:0-3532 GCA_035296465.1 Spirosoma sp. | reverse complement strand
ACGCAGGGCGGCACAGGCGGGACACAGGGCTTGCTCAATGTATCATTTATTGAAGATGTAACGCTGACATCATCCGGTCTCGATGACAAATATGACAACGCGTTGGCCTCTGTGTTTCAGTTTAAGCAACGCGAAGGTAACCCGGATAGGATTCAGGGAAACTTCAGGGTCAGCGGCACCGAAGCTGCACTAACCCTCGAAGGGCCAATTTCCCCAAAGACAACTTTTCTAGCCTCCGTTCGGCGCTCGTATCTGCAATATTTTTTCCGCTTGATTGACCTCCCAATCCGGCCCAGTTACTGGGATTTTCAGGCCAAAATCACCCCTAAACTGAACAAGAAAACCACGCTCACGGCCATCGGGGTAGGAGCCATCGACGAGTTCAGGTCTGCCGTGCCGCGCCAGACCGATCCCGATAAGGAGTTTGAGATTCTGCGCAGCCCCGTTGTCAATCAATGGAATTACACCGTAGGATTAACCCTCAAACGGCTAATTAACAACGGCTTTCTGAACGTAGCCATCAGCCGGAATGCGTTTAACAATGCCTTTGATCGCTTTGAGGACAGGCAAACCGACAAGGAATCGCTGCGGGTGTTAAAAGTGCGCTCCCGCGAATCCGAAAACAAACTCCGGCTCGAGGTAAACCAGTCGGTCGATGGCTGGCGGTATTCGTTCGGCGGAATGGCGCAATATGTGCAATTCACCAATGATTTTGCGGCCCGGCTCCGTAACGAAGTCCGCAATCCCAACGGCTCCATCGCCTCGCCCGCCGTGTCAGTACGGTCGGTGACAGACATTGACCTGACGAAATTTGGGTTATTTGGGCAGGTAAGCCGTAATTTTCTGGACAACCGGCTGGGTGTGTCGGCGGGTTTGCGGACGGATATGAATACCTTCACCGACACTGGCCTCAACCCGTTGCGAACCCTATCGCCCCGCGTGTCAGTCAGTTACGCCCTAACCGATCAGTGGAACATAAACGCGTCTGTTGGCCGGTACTTCAAAATTCCGATCTATACGGTGCTGGGTTTTCGCAACGAAGCCGGAAGGCTCGTGAACCGCAACGCCGAGTATATCGCGTCGAATCATTACGTGGGCGGGGTTGAATTTCTCCCCAAACACACCACGCGCTTTACACTCGAAGGCTTTTACAAGCAGTATAGCGGTTACCCGGTTTCGGTTCGTAATGGGGTTTCATTAGCCAACCTTGGTAATACGTTCGATGCTATCAGCAACGAAGCCGTGACGAGTACGGGCGAAGGGCAGGCTTACGGTGTGGAAGTGTTTTTCCAGCAAAAATTGGTCAAAAATCTCCTTGTCGTGGCCTCCTACACCTACGTCCGAAGCCTGTTCTCCGGCAGGGACGGGGTGTTACGGCCCTGGGCCTGGGACAACCGGCACATGTTTTCGGGGTTGCTGGGTCGCAAATTCAAGCGGGGTTTCGAGATGGGGTTGAAATATCGGTTTGCCGGTGGTGCGCCCTACACACCGTTTGATTTGGCCGCATCGCAGCGAAATTTCCTGACGCTGGGTGAGGGCGTACAGGATTTCAGTCAGTTGAACACGCAGCGACTGCAAACATTGAATCAGTTCGATTTCCGGATTGATAAGAAATGGAACGCCCGCAGTTCACCTTTGATCTTTTCCTGGACGTGCAGAATGCCTTCGTGCTGCCCACGCCCAACTACTCCTCTTTTGTGCTGCGTCGCGCCGAAAACGGGACTGGCTTCATCACGACCGATGGCCGCCCCTGCAAGCCAACGGCAGCAACGGCATTCCAACGATCCTGGAAAGCAACACTCCATTTGTTACCCCAACGATTGGCTTTATTGTGGAATTTTAAACTAAAAAACAAAACCAATGCACTTTCCCAATCATCTCTCGGCCATTTTCCTACTGCCGTTAATGCTCACATTAATCACGGCGCCTGAATCGCCTGCACAAGGATCGTTGGACATTAACATTACCAACATCAAAAAGAACAGCGGAAGAATTGTTGTAGAAATCTACAATAGCAAAGCAGACTGGTTGAAA
Source organism: Spirosoma sp. (assembly GCA_035296465.1). Lineage (GTDB taxonomy): Bacteria > Bacteroidota > Bacteroidia > Cytophagales > Spirosomataceae > Spirosoma. The sequence goes on along the minus strand of DATHAW010000219.1, from coordinate 1,498 downwards.
ACTCCATTTAAGAAGTTGGAATTATCCTCTAATCAAGATAGTCAAACGGCTTCATTCCAGGTACCCTATGGCACGTATGCCATTACCGTGTATCAGGATATAAACACAAACGGCAAAACAGACATGAATTTTATCGGTATTCCCAGAGAACCTGTTGGCTTCGGAAATAATTACAAGCCCTTTGGCGAGCCTAAATTCGAGTCTGCCCTAATAGAATTTAGTGCAAACTCGAAACCACAGGTAATAAAGCTGTACAAACCATTTTAACTAAAGCGCGTAGCTGACAGCGAACGGATGTTTATTCCAAGCCTTGCTATTCAGTTATCTGCAATCCAGGGCAAAGGGTATCCGTCCGCTGTCAGCTACGCGCTTTACTGAAATCTGTATTAACCAATTAGAAAAATGACTAAATGGGCTATTGACCAGCTACTACCACAGCCGGGAAAAGTTGCTGTGGTTACGGGTGGCAACAGTGGATTGGGGTACGAAACCGCTCTTGGATTGGCCAAAAAGGACGTTGAAGTCATTTTGGCCTGTAGAAATCTGCTCAAGGCAGAGGAGGCTAAATCTAAAATAATGAATCACTATTTGAGGGCAAAAATAAAATGCATGAAGCTTGATGTGAGCCGCCTTCGTGAAGTCAAGGAATTTGCGGCTCAGTTTCAATTGCAGTACAAGAAGCTTGACCTGTTGATTAACAACGCTGGCATCATGATGTCTCCGTATAAAGTCACGGAAGATGGCTTTGAAAATCAGTTGGCTACAAACTATCTTGGTCATTTTGCCCTCACCGGCTTGTTGCTGCCCACACTAACCAGCACCCCCGGTTCCCGAGTGATTACTTTAAGCAGTCTGTCCTATAAATGGGCTGAGATCGAGTTTGAGGATTTGCAGGCCCAAAAAGGCTATAGCCGTCGCAAAGCCTACGGACAAAGCAAGCGGGCGTGTCTGATGTTTGCCTATGAACTGCAACGCCGGTTAGCCGCCGGCGGGTACAATACGCTGTCAGTAGCGGCCCATCCAGGGCTTTCCAAGACCAATCTGGATCAGTATTTTCCGGCTTTGATCAGGCCGCTGGGTAGTCTGTTTTTGCAACCCGCCGAAAAAGGAGCACTTCCCGTTCTGTATGCTGCTTTGGAGAAAGACCTAAAAGGCGGTGAGTTTATTGGCCCCGATGGTTTTCAGGAAATGAGAGGCTACCCGACCCGGGTCGATTCTGACGAGTATTCCAAAGACGAAGACGTTGCCCAACGTTTGTGGAAGGCCAGCGAAGCCTTGACAAAGGTCGCTTATCTCAAGGCTGAAGTTTAAAAAGAATAAGAAACTCTTTAAATCACAAAAACAGGGTGCTTTATAATGCAGCAAAGATCACATTCGTTTGCGGAACGCACAAATGTATTGGTGGTAGGAGCTGGGCCTACTGGTGCAACCCTGGGTGCCTATCTTGTTTGTCAGGGAGTTAGTGGTTCAGAAAAAGCGCCTTGAAGCGGCTAGCGAT
>DATHAW010000218.1:0-3500 GCA_035296465.1 Spirosoma sp. | reverse complement strand
TATGAACTTTCCCTGATGAGCCGAAATAGTGCAAAAGCTGCACCCACCAAAACAGCCCCGGTGCATATTGACCGAGAACTTAATCATCTCGTAGGCTGGAATAGGCCCCCGATTTTTGTATTTCGGGTGGGGCAGCCGGGTGTATGGCAGATCGAACGACTTATCTATCTCAGTCTCCTCCATCGTCTTAAACGGTGGATTAATCACCAATACCTGATTGCCCACTTTTTGGATGATCCGGTTGGCTTGCCACTTATTCGACTCAACCTCGACAATCTTAAAATTAGCTGCATATTTGATTTTATCTTTCAGACAAACCTCATGGCTCGCCAGTTCTACGGTATTCCAGTTGTTGTAATCACGTAGTTCGAGACGGGCGTCGTGCAGAAATGACACCTGATTAATGTTCCGCATTGACGAAAGGGGTACGCCTTTCCGGGACAATTTCAGGATTTCGCGCAGGGGCTGCTCGCCCATGCCATACACCAACATGTCGGCCCCAGCATCGACCAGAATGGAGGGCATCAGTTTGTCCTGCCAATAGTCGTAGTGCGTTACCCGGCGCAATGAAGCCTCGATGCCACCGAGCAGTACTGGCACATCAGGATACAGTTCTTTCAGGATCTTCGTGTAGACAATGGTAGCGTAGTCAGGGCGGAAGCCCGCTTCGTCGCCGGGTGTATAGGAGTCATTAGACCGCCGTCGTTTGTTGGCGGTGTAGTGGTTAACCATTGAGTCCATGCAGCCGGCCGTAACCCCAAAGAAGTATTTTGGCTTACCAAACTTTTTAAAATCGCGCAGATCGTCTTTCCAGTTGGGTTGGGCAATAATGGCCACGCGAAACCCTTCGCTCTCCATGATGCGGCCAATTACAGCCGTTCCAAAGGCCGGGTGGTCTACGTAGGCATCCCCCGACACCAGGACAATATCAACTTCTTCCCAGCCTCTTTTCTCGACTTCTTTCATCGTCAGAGGCAACCAGTCGGTAAGGGGTCTTTCAATCATGAGAACGGGCAATAATCTACTGGAGAAACATCGAATCTACGAAATAATTCCGCTAAATAATCTATTGCCTGTTTTACGAATGTCGTGCGCTGATTTCAGGCTGCCTGTCTTCTGAATCAGTCAGTGACCCGAAGACGGGAGGGAACAGAAAAAGGTGGCCCGTTGGCAGACCACCTTTTCCCATAACAATATACATACGTATTAAACCCGTACCGTCAAGCCAGGTCGAAGCGGCCAAGGTTCATCACCTTGGTCCATGCTGCGATAAAGTCCCGCACGAATTTCTCCTGCGAATCTGCACATCCATAAACTTCCGCAACAGCGCGGAGTTCTGAGTTCGAACCGAAGATCAGATCGACACGGGTGCCGGTCCACTTCGGTTCGCCCGTTTTGCGATCGCTACCCACAAATACGTTCTGGGCATCCGACGTTGCCCGCCAGGTAATACCCAAATCGAGCAGGTTAACGAAGTAGTCATTAGTGAGCGCTTCGGGCCGCTGCGTGAAGACACCATGTTTGGAATGATCAAAGTTTGTGTCAAGCACCCGCATACCGCCTATGAGCACTGTTAGTTGGGGTATTGTTAGCGTTAACAGTTGGGCCTTGTCAATCAGCATGTCTTCGGCCGCCGACTTATGTTTAGCGTTCAGGTAGTTGCGGAACCCGTCGGCACCGGGTTCTAGGGCATCGAACGATTTCACATCAGTCTGCTCCTGCGATGCATCGGCCCGGCCCGGCGTGAAGGGCACTGTCACCTGGTGACCGGCGTTCCTGGCCGCCTGCTCAACGCCGGCGCAGCCACCCAGCACGATCAGGTCGGCGAGTGAAATCATTTTGCTGCCCAACTGCGCGTTGTTAAACTCAGTTTGAATGCGGGTAAGCTTGTCCAGAACGGTGGCCAACTGGGCCGGGTTGTTGACTTCCCAATCCCTCTGCGGTGCCAGGCGAACCCGAGCCCCATTAGTGCCACCGCGTTTATCCGAGTTACGGTAGGTGGATGCCGACGCCCAGGCGGTGGATACCAGCTGGGATACCGACAGGCCGGAAGCAAGAATGGTACCCTTCAGGTAAGTAATATCCTGATTGTCGACCAGTTCATGCGTAACGGCGGGGACAGGGTCCTGCCAGAGCAGTTCTTCGGCAGGTACTTCCGGGCCGAGGTAGCGCGCTATGGGACCCATGTCGCGGTGGGTTAGCTTGAACCAGGCGCGGGCGAACGCGTCGGCAAACTCATCGGGATGCTCGTGGAAGCGTCTCGAAATTTTCTCGTAAGCCGGGTCTGCCTTCAGAGCCAGGTCGGTCGTCAGCATAAACGGCGCGTGCTTTACTGACGGGTCGTGTGCATCCGGCACGGTACCGGCACCACCGCCATTCTTTGGTTGCCACTGATGCGCCCCGCCCGGCCCTTTAATCAGTTCCCAGTCAAAACCAAAGAGGTTGTCGAAGTACTCGTTGCCCCACTTCGTTGGCGTCGTGGTCCAGGCACCTTCGAGGCCGCTTGTAATTGTATGGGCACCCCGTCCACTACCAAATGAGTTTTTCCAGCCCAGACTTTGCTCTTCGATGCTCGAACCAGCGGGTTCAGAACCAACATACTGGCCCGGATCAGCAGCACCGTGGGTCTTGCCAAACGTGTGCCCACCCGCAATTAAGGCAACGGTTTCTTCGTCGTTCATGGCCATGCGGCCGAAGGTCTCCCGGATGTCATGCGCTGCGCCCAGCGGGTCAGGCTGCCCTTTGGGACCTTCCGGGTTCACGTAGATGAGACCCATATGAGAGGCACCCAGCGGCTGCTCCAGTTTACGTACACCGTTGCTGCCGGCGTACCGAACCGTGTCGCCCAGCCACTCAGTCTCCGAACCCCAGTAAATATCTTCCTCCGGCTCCCAAACATCTTCCCGCCCGCCACCAAAGCCGAACGTTTTGAAGCCCATCGACTCAAGGGCACAGTTGCCGGTGAGGATCATCAGGTCGGCCCACGAAAGTTTCCGGCCGTATTTCTGTTTGACCGGCCACAGCAGAAGGCGTGCCTTGTCGAGATTCGTATTGTCGGGCCAGCTATTGAGTGGTGCAAAGCGCTGGGCACCGGAGCTACTGCCACCCCGGCCATCACCAATGCGGTAGGTACCCGCGCTGTGCCAGGCCATCCTGATAAAAAACGGACCGTAGTGACCGTAGTCTGCTGGCCACCATTCCTGCGACTTGGTCATCAACTCGATAATGTCCTGCTTCACAGCCGCCAGATCAAGTGTCCTGAACTCCTCGGCATAGTTAAATGTGTCCCCCATCGGATCGGACAGCGCAGCATGCTGACGGAGAATGTTCAGCTTCAGCTGATTGGGCCACCAGTCTCGGTTTCTGGTGCCACCGCCCGCACTTTTGTTTAATGCCCCGCCCGTAAACGGGCATTTGCCCACGGTATTGACTTTGCTTTCATCATTGACGTCCCAGACGGTTGTATCGGGACCTGCGTTACTTGCCATTTTCGATAGCGT
>DATHAW010000217.1:0-2278 GCA_035296465.1 Spirosoma sp. | reverse complement strand
GGTGTGGGGTGGAAACATCATCAGGATGTTATTCTGGTCGAAGGCGGTTTTTAGGGCTTTGATGGCTTCACTGGTGGCGGCTGGCGGGTTTGTTTTGGTCTGGTCGATCCAGAACCACACGTATCCCTGCACATTGTCAATGGTGAATCCCCGGTAATGCACTTCAACGGGTTTGTCCGTACGGACAAAGGGTAGTGCCCGAATAGCCCCCGCTGCTACTTCCTGGGCTTTGTCCAGATCATCGATAAACGAGATGCCGTACGAGAGTTCGAGCCGCCGTTCGCCGGTGCGGGAAAAGTTGGTAACGGGTTTCTGGAAAACGTCTTTGCTGGGTATTTCAATGGTTTGCCCCTGAAAGTTATCGAGAACGATGGAGCGCAGTTTGATGTCGAGCACCTTACCCAGGAAACCGTTCGTTTCAATCGTGTCGCCAACCTGAATGGGCCGGGCCAGCGCAATCATGGTTCCCGAAATGAAATTAGCCGTCAGGTCCTGAAAGGCGAAGCCCACCGCCAGCGCAATAACGCCCGCCCCGGCCAGCAGTGACGTAACGGCCTTGTCCAGATCCAGTATGCTGAGGCCAATAAACAAACCCACGGCCACTACGAGCACCCGCACCACTGACCCCGTAAGGTTGATGACCGAAAGATTGTCGCTGAACCGGTCTATGCCCCGAACAACCAGGCGGCTGATCCAGCGCGACAGGAACGTGAACAGGACCAGAACCAGAATGGCGATGGCTATTTTAGGCACGTAGCGAACGGCGGTGCGGCCCCACAGGGCAAGTTCGGTGTAGATAAGCCCGGCGGCCTGCGAATGATCCATTGGGTAAGTCGTGCTGGTTTAGGGGCAAATAAATGCCTACGCTGTGCAGAGACGTTTCTCGATAGGGTAGGCCAAGTAATTGTTTTGTTGCCGGTAACCGTAACGGCAAAATTACCGCTATAGCTGCCTATTTTACCCAATCGATATAAAATGCTGCGCTACGCCTACGTCGTCCATACAGTTTGCCGCTGGTGAATACAACGGAAAATTAGCTGTATCAACGTACATAGCTTAGTAGAATTGTCTCGCAGATGGGTATTGACCGCATTTGTCAGGTCGTTATCAGTATAACATCCCAAATAGTTTTGGTTGAACGAAAGGCTGGTTTGGGGGGTTGACCTCAACAGAAGCCCGTGTGCATTTGCGCATAAATTTTTGTAACGTATTGACAATGAAGCCTGCTGCTCCTGTTTATCTCGACAATGCCGCCACCACCCGGCTCGACCCCGACGTGCTCGACGCTATGCTGCCGCTTCTGACAGAGCAGTTTGGCAACCCTTCGTCCATTCATAGCCACGGCAGGGCCGTACGTACGGCCATTGAGAAAGCTCGTAAAACGGTTGCCACGCTGCTCAATACGTCGCCGGCCGAAATTTTCTTTACGTCTGGCGGCACCGAAGCAGACAACACGGCCATTCGGAGCAGCATCGAAACCTACGGCCTCGTTCACGCCATTACCTCACCACTAGAACACCATGCGGTGCTGCACACATTGGAACACCTGGCAAAGCAGGGAACGGTACGTTTGAGTTTGGTTAACGTTGATGAGCAGGGACACGTTGATTTTGCGCATCTGGAAAAATTGCTACGTAGTTTTCCCCGCTCGTTTGTGTCGCTGATGCATGGCAATAACGAGATTGGAAACCTGCTGGACATGAATCGGGTAGGGGAGTTGTGCCGCCAGTACGGGGCTATTTTCCATTCTGATACAGTGCAGACGATGGGTCACTTCAGGCACGATCTGCAAAGCCTATCAGTCGATTTTATCGTGGGTGCGGCTCATAAATTCCACGGTCCCAAAGGCGTTGGTTTTTTATACGTTAACGCAGAGCACTCAGGCATTCACCCATTTATTTACGGCGGATCGCAGGAGCGTAACCGGCGGGGCGGCACCGAAAACGTATCTGGCATCGTGGGCCTGGCAAAGGCGCTGGAGATTGCCTACCGCGACATGGACGCCCACCGGCAGCACATTACGGGCCTGAAACGCCGGATGATAGACCAGTTGCGGGAAAAGATGCCCGATGTGCAGTTCAATGGTGATTCTGCCGATGTAGACAACAGTCTGTATACGGTGCTGAACGTAAGTTTGCCTGCGTCGGATCTGAGCGACATGCTGCTGTTTAGTTTAGACATTGCCCGGATTTCGGCATCGGGTGGGTCGGCTTGTTCGAGCGGCTCCAACGTTGGTTCGCACGTATTGTCGGCCTTGCCGGGGCTCGATCAGGATCGG